>CAZOWU010000001.1:0-26571 GCA_964583735.1 uncultured Halobacteriales archaeon
AGGTTCACGGAGGCCGCAAGGGGGCGCCCCGCAAAACGGTGTCGGTGGGGGCGCCTGGTAGGGAAACTACCCGTCCGCCGGCGCCTCCTCTTCGGGCTCGGGGTCGGGCTCACCAGCGGCCGGCGAGACTGCGGGTACGTCGACGCTGTCGAGGGCATCCCGGACCACCGCGGCGGGGTCGACCCCCTCGACAGTCGCCTCCGTCGTGAGTACGACCCGGTGGGCCATCGTCGCCCCGGCGAGCTGTTTCACGTCCTCTGGGGTGACGTAGTCCCGGCCCGCGGTCACGGCCCGGGCGCGGGTGGCCTCGAACACCCGCTGGACGCCACGCGGCGAGATGCCCACCTCGGCGCGTTCGTCAGCCCGGGTGGCCCGCGCGATATCCACGATGTACCGCCGGACCGTCTCCTCGACGCGAACGTCTTCGGCGCGGTCCTGCAGCGCCAGCACGGTTTCGGAGCCGACCACCGGCTCGACAGCGGGTGCGAGCGTCCGGCGGCTCGCCCGCCGCTCCAGGAGCCCCATCTCGCCGTCGATGTCGGGGTATCCCAACGACGTCTTCACGCTGAAACGGTCCCGCTGGGCCTCGGGCAGCCGGAAGGTTCCCTCCTGCTCGATCGGGTTCTGGGTCGCGACGACCAGAAACGGTTCGGGGAGCGGGTGCGTCGTGCCGTCGACGCTGACCTGCCGCTCCTCCATCGCCTCCAGCAGCGCTGCCTGGGTCTTCGGCGGGGCGCGGTTGATCTCGTCGGCGAGGACGACGTTCGAGAATACCGGGCCTTCCGAGAACTCGAAGGTCCCCTCGTGCTCGTCGTAGACTGTCGAGCCTGTGACGTCCCCGGGCAACAGGTCGGGCGTGAACTGGACCCGGGTGAAGGAGAGCCCGAGTCCCTCGGCGAGGACCCGCGCCGTGACGGTCTTGCCCGTGCCGGGAACGTCCTCGAGCAGGACGTGGCCCTTCGCGATGACGGCCGAGAGCACCGCCTCCAGCACCTCCCGGTCGACGACGGCGGCGGACTCGATGCGCTGGAAGACCTTCTCGCAGACCGCCTGCGCCTCCCCGGGGCCGCCCGGCAACTCGTCCATACCCCGGCGTGTACCGCCACCGACAAGAATCCACCTCCTCGCCGCCGAGGTGGTGCCCTCACATCCCGGCTGTCACCGTCGCCCGTTCACCGTGCCAGCGGCAGCGTCAGGACCACGACCCCGAGAATCGCCACGGCTGCCGCGACGACCGTTCCGCCGGTCGACGCCACCTGGACCAGCCAATCCAGCCCGGTGAGGGTGATGACGGCGACGGCCCCGATACCGACCGAGAGGGCGCCGTGGTAGAGTTCGAGACGGCGGGTCTCGGGCTGGTGGCCGAGCTCCGCGGTCAGTCCGAGGCCGAACGAGGAGACGTCCCAGACCACGAGCGCCCCGGTAACGAGTGCGATGACGAACACGGTGGACAGGTCGGCCTGGACGGCGCCGGCAGCCGCGACGAGCAGGCCGACGGCACCGAGCGCCGGCCCTGCCGCCCGGTCCGGTAACAGGCCAAGCCGAACTGCGCCGATGTAGACTGCGGCGAGAGCGAGCAACCCCAGGGGAGCAACGACGACCAGTGCGACGATACTCACTCCAGCCCCGAGGAAGACCGGTGCCACGACGACAGCGAGGAGTCCCCCGGCGGTCGCGGCCGCCAGGGCGGTGTCGAGGCCCGCTCCGGAGCGGTCGACCACCGCGCCGAGCGTCCGGACGCCGACAGCGGTCAGAAGCGCAACCCCCCCCAGGGCCAGCAGCGAGAGAAGCACAACGGGGGAGGAGAGCACCTCGAAGAGGGTGGCGACCGCGGGTGTCTCCGCTGCGAGACGACGCAACGGCGCCGCCACGGCGGGGCTCAGGAGGACAGCCCCCAGTCCCCCGGCGGCGACGGCAGCGGCCGCCCACACCGCCAACCGCCTGCCGCGCCAGACGCGAGAGCGCGCTGCCGGCGGGGCCCACTGGAGCAGCGGGAGCCAGCGCAGGGCGAGGAGGACCGAGAGCCCGGCCACACCGAGGGCACTCCCGAATCCGGCAAGCGCAGTTCCGGGGTCGGAGGTGGCGACAGCCCGTTCGAGAAACGCGACCACACTTGCGAGGACCGACGTGACGACGAGCAGCCCCGTGAGCCCGACCAGCATCGCGATGTAGGACGCGGCGCCTCGCACTGTCGCCCGCGAGACGGCGTCGCCACGCGCCGTGTCCGTCCAGGTCAGCCCGATACCGAGACACGCGACCAGAAACCCGACGAGCAGGAGGCCGACAGGCAGCGCAACGGCGGCGACCGTCAGTGCAACGAGGAGGCTCCCCCCGAACAGGAACACGAGGTGTCCGACGACGCGGGTAGCGACTCGCTCACGGCCCAGCAGGGCGACGCCGGTGACCGTGAGCCCGGCCGGCAACACCACCTGGCTCACGAGGACGACCGGCCGGAGGGGGCCCTCCGAGCCGACGAGTGGCCCAACCCCCCCACTCAGCCGCGCCGCGGCGGCCAGGAAGAGCCCAACCACGACCACCGCGGCAATCGTGAGACTCGTCGCCCGGGGGCGTCCCTCGTCACCGACAGCCGACGGGCGGTCCAGCCGCGGGCCAGCTAGCGCCACTAGCGGTTCACCTCCTGGCCCCCCGTGTGGCCGCCGTCGCCGCCGCGGCTGGCACCGAGCCGCTCGCCGGCGGCGAAGGCGTACTCCAGAGCCAGCGGCAGCGGCGTGCCCCGGCGCCAGTCGATGGTCCGTGTGCCGGTCGCCTGACACCGTGCCAGCGCGGTTCGCCGCCGGACTGCCTCCAACTGGCCGCTGACCGTGTTCCCGGGCAGGACGTCCGGTGACAGTACCACCACCGGTATCCCGTGCGCCTGCCAGGCCTCGACTGCGTCGGCGGCCTCACGGTCCAACAGCGGCGACACCCACGCCAACTGCGCCCCTGGCGGGGCGAGTTCGACCAGCTTCCGGACCTGCGAGCGGGCGCTGCGGGCGACCGACCCGCCCTCGACGGCCTGCCCGACCAGCTCCCGGGCCGCTGCCTGCTGGTCGCGGCCGCTGCCCGGCGAGAGCCAGTGTAGCTCCGCCGGACCGGGGCCGTCGAGTCCCACCACTGCTACCGCCACGTCGTGGCCGCTGCCGAGCAGTGCTGCCAGCGCCCGTGTGGCGGCGTAGCCACACAGCTCGACGGCGGTCGGCCTGCCGGGGCCGGAGACCACCCGGTTGACCGACCGGGCGTCGACGACCAGCACGACTGTCGCCGACACACGCCGGCGGTAGTCGACTGTCGCCAGTTCCCCCTGTTTGGCGTAGTGGCGCCAGTCGATCCGGTCGGCGGGGTCGTCGGGCCGATGCTCGCGGACGGAGTGAAACTCGACGCCCTGCCCCGGTTCGTCGGAGGAGACCTGTCCGGCGTAACCCGTGCCGTACTCCTCAAGGGGTGGCACGTCGGCGTCGAGCCGGCAGACGAGCCTGTTCTCGCCAGCGGTCGACAGCACACCCGTGACCATGCTCGCCGCGCTGGCGTCGCGCACTCTGACCGCTGGCTGGTCGAAGTCGTGTTCCCCACGACGGGCGACGACGACGTACTCGACGACGTGCTCTTCGCCCGGGGCCAACGTCGTGCCAGCTCTGGGGGTGCCCGAGACGACAGCGAGGCGCTCCGGGACTCCGTCGACGACCCGCAGGTCGGAGACGGTCTGTGCTCCCCTGTTCGCGACGGTCAGCGTGACCCGGACCGAGCGCCCCGGCGCGGCTGGCGTCGGCGTCACGTCCCGCACTGCCACGAGGCCCTCGGGCAGTGTCGCGGTCCCCACCGAGCCGTAGGCGACGTAGCCCAGCGGGACGACCGCAGCGAGCACGAGTGCCGGCTGACGGGTGACGAGGCCGGCAGTTGCGAGGGTGATGGCGGCCACGACGCCGCCCTGCCAGCGCGCCGTCCGCTGGCTGTCCCCCGCTTCACCTCCCCGCAGACCGGTCGAGCCCTCGACCACCCCGCCGCCAAGTGCGTCGAGCGCACCCTCGGTCTCCCCACCGCCTGCCGCGCTGCCGGGGCTATCGCCGTCGAACTCGAAGGCTTCCCCCTGGTCGTTGCCGGTTCTCGTCGCGCCCCCGCCGGACTGGTCGTCTGGGGTGGCTTCGCCGGTGTGGTCGGCCGGGCTGGGGGGGTCAGGGCCTCGCGCCAGGCTGTCGGGGTTGGCGGCCGGGTCGAGCCGCCCGTCGACGCCGCGACGGAGCCGCTCCAGCCGGGGCTGGACAACGGGATTCGTCCGCGGTGCCCGCTGGCCGACGACCGCCGGCAGCACGTCGTCGGCGGTCTCGGCGATGGCCCCGACCGCACGCCGGACCCGCGCCCGGACCTCGCGTGCGGGAAAGAGCCAGGCCCGGACCCGCCGCAAGACCGACCCGGCCGGCTCCCCTGCCCGGCGGTCGAGGGTCGCCGCTGCGACGGGGTCGTCAGTCCAGGTGCCTGCCGCCAGGGCTGCCTCGGCCGTCTCACGGTCCTGCCCGCCCCGGACGAGTGTGGCGAGCAGGCTCTCGCGCAACACCGGCCGGACGGCGTCCAGACCGTCCTCGACCCGCCGGTCACGGTGGGCCGCTCGCTCGGCCGCTGCCAGGGTCCCGGCGAGGCGCTCGCCGGACAGCGGGTGGGTCGACGGTGTCTCCTCGGGCCGTCCGGGGACGATGCCGCCACCCACCGACCACGGCGCGAGTGCGTATCCCCTGGAGCCGTCTGCCAGCCGCCAGAGGTGGTACAGCCCGGCGACAGACGCCAGGATAGCGGCGACCTGAACCCCACGCTCGACGTCCACTGCCGGGAGGTCGGTGCCGACGAGCGCGACCGCCAGTGCGGCGAGCACCGCCAGCCCGCCCGCCCCCACGAGCGCCCGGAGCGTGGTCCGGTTCACTCCTCGTGTCCCCCACGGTTCCCGCGCTCTCCCCAGACGTCCTGAAGCCGGTCGTAGGCTGCACGGGCGCGGCGCCACCGCCGGTCCGAGAGCGGACGGTCGCCGTACTCGACTTCGCGAAACACCTCCGCGATCTGTTCGACGGCTTCCGGTGGGAGTCCGCGGTCTGTCGCGGCCCGTTCCACCTCTGCGGGCGTCGAGGACTGCCACCGTCCCGGAGCGACACGCTGTGCGACCTGCCGCCAGAGTTCGCGGAGCGTCTCCGGACCACGCTCGCCTGGCTCGCTCTCCGTGGCGGACGCCAGACTCGCCGCCCCGGCAGTCTCATCCGGAGACACGTCGGCATCGGTCCGGTCTGGCTCCGGGCGGCGGCGGACCAGTACCAGTGCGACCGCCGCGACAGCGACAGCCGAGAGTCCCGCGAGCGCCCCCTCGATACCGGCGAGTGTGTCCCCGAAAGCGGCGGCAGCCACCAGTAATATCCCCGCGATGAGCACGCGAACGCGTCCGTACCGCCCGAGCACTCGACCCGGGGCAGCCAGGGTGGCCCGTGCGAGTCCCACGACAGCCGAGCCCAGACGGCCGGGCACGGCGGCGAGCCACGCGGCCGGGGCAGCCGACACTGCCCCGACCCGGCCCGGGAGCGAACGACACCAGGTGACGACACTGTGGAGGCCCGCGAGCAGGCCGTCTGTGACTCCCGAGAGGCCATCGGCGACCGCGAGTGCGACCGCCTTGCACCGCCGCGCGACCCGGCCGAGCAGGCCACTGGCGTCCCCGCTCACCGCGGCCAGCGTCTCGCCGCGATAGCGGACCGCGAAGGCCCCCCACCAGACCGCGACGAACCCTGCGGCGATTGCGAGCCCGGCCCAGCCACCCAGGACGTAGCCCGAGAGCAGCGCAACCGGGCTCAACCAGCCCGCCGCGACGAGGAGGCCCGCCCGGGCACCGTACCGACGGCCCGCGACGGCGGCCGACCCGACCGCGGCCACGAGGAGTGCCACAACGAGCGCCACCGAGGGGAGGTAGACGGCCCACAGGGGGAGTTGCTCGGTCTGGCCGCGGGCACGGACCTCGACGGTCGCGCCGGGGTCGGCGGGCAGGTCGAGCCGGAGCTGTCCACTGCTGTCGGTCCGGCCGACGCGGTCGCCGTCGAGAAACACCGACGCGTCTGCGGCCGGTTGGGGGCCAAGCGTGGCCGCCAGGCTTCCCGGTTCGCCAGGGATGGCGAGCAGGCCGCGGGGCTGGACACTCACCGAGAGCGTCCAGGCCTCGAGCACGCGCTCGCCGGCGAAGTCACCGCGTTCGACCCGGAGGGAAACTCGTTCGCGGTCGGGGACCTGGAGCCGGTACCGGCCCCGGTCGTCCGTCCGGCCGGCGCGCTCGCCGTCGACGAACACGTCGGCGTTCCGGAACGGAACGCCACTGACAGCGGCGGCCAGCGTGACCGTCTCACCGGGGTAGGGTTCCCCCCGGACACCGACCTCTACCTCGCCGCCGACCGGGACTGTCGCCGAGTCGTTCTCCCTCGCGTCCGTCTGACGGGTGCTGTCGCCGAGCGCATCCAGACCCCGACCCCCACCGAGGGCGGCAGTCTCGGCCCCGACGGCGAGGGACTGGTCGTACCGGCGGCCGTCGGGCGTGACGAAGGCACACTCCGCAGCGAGGTCCACCCGGACGTTCACCTCTCGCTCGTAGGGGACCCGGCCGACGACCCGGCCACGGTCGTCGGTCCGCCCCACCTGTCGGTCGTTGAACCACACACGGGTGTCGGGGACCGCCCGGCCGTCCCGGACCACGTAGACGGCGAGGTCACTGCCCGGCACGGGTTCGCCGCCGAGGACCACGAGACAGCCGCTGTCGGGGACCTGTTGCTCCGGGAGCTCGATGTCGACCGGGAGGTCTCCGGGGTCGATGGTGACGTTGCCATCGAACTCCGGAAGTTCCGAGGGGTCGTCGCTGTTCGGGCCGTCCGCGTCGGCCGCGGGCGGGAGGGCGAGTGTGGCGACCAGGAGGCCGAGGACACAGAGCGCAAGCAGTGGCAGTTGTCGGGACTGCGCCCGGGTGGCTTCCCGGAGCGACCGGCTGGGGTGGCGGGAAGTCATGAGTGACGCCGGTGTCGATGCCTCCGCTTGCCGGCCGGCAGTTATCAAAGGTCGGGTCGGTCCGGTGCCCGGGCCCGGCGGCTCGGGCCGAAGCAGGTCGCGGGCACTCAGCGGTCGTCGGCAGTGTCGCTCCGGTCCCGCGGCAGTGACGCCGCCTCGATGACTGCCGCCAGGTTTTCGAGTTCCGGGCTGTCCAGTTCGTCGGCGAGCCCGACGACGACGTCGTCGAGGGTGACGATCCCGAGGATCTCACCGTCCTCGACGACCGGAACCCGCCGGACCCCCTCCTCGCGCATCTTCGCCGTCAGTTCGAGGACGTCCTCGTCCGGGCCGACCGAGAGTACGCCCATCGAGAGGATGTCGTTGACCGTGGTCGTCGCGAGCGAGTCGACGAACTGCTGGCCGTAGACGACCAGGTCCCGGTCGGTGACGACCCCGAGTACGTCGTCACTCGAGTCGAGGACGACCGCGCTCCCCACCCGCTCCTGCCGGAGCGTCTCGGCAACCTCGAGGATGCTCTCGTCGAGGTAGACAGTCACGACGTCTTCGCTGGCGAGTTCGGGTATCTCCATGCTGTATTGTACGGACTCCGAAATATAAAAAGCGCAAGGGGATTCCCGCGACGCGGGGATGGGCCACCCTACTCCCGGTCCAGTTCGTCCACGAGTTCCTCCGCAACACCCGTGTACCCGGCCGGGGTCAGCGCCCGGAGTTCGTCGCGGACACCGCCAGAGACGTCGAGTTCCGCGAACAGCGCCCGGAAATCGGTCAGCGTGACCTCTTGGCCGCGGGTGAGTGTCTTCACCTGCTCGTAGGCGTCGGTGTACCCCTCCCGGCGCAGCACCGTCTGGACGGCCTCGCCGATTATTTCCGGGGTCGCCTCGAGCTCCTCGCGCATCACCTGCTCGTTGGGGACGACCTTGCCGAGTCCCGTCCCGAGCTTGGCGGCGGCGACGAGACAGTGAGCCAGTGCCGCACCGATGTTGCGCTTGACCGTCGAGTCCGAGAGGTCCCGCTGGAGCCGTGATTTGGTGACGTAGTCACCGAGAAAAACCAGGTCGGCGTTGGCCTTCGAGAGGTTCCCCTCCGCGTTCTCGAAGTCGATGGGATTGACCTTGTGGGGCATCGTCGAGGAGCCGGTCTCGCCCTCGACGGTCTCCTGACCCAGATAGCGGTCCGAGACGTAGAGCCAGCAGTCGACGGCCAGGTCGAGCAGGACGTTGTTTGCCCCCCGGAGCGCGTCGAACAGCCCCGCGAGGTCGTCACAGGGGTTGACCTGCGTGGTCAGCGGCTCGTGCTCGAGGCCGAGGCCGGCGACGAAGTCCCCGGAGAAGGCCCGCCAGTCCACCTCGGGGTAGGCGGCGTGGTGGGCGGCGTAGCTCCCGCTCGCGCCCGCGAGCTTCCCGGAGAGCCCGTCGGCGGCGGCCTCGACCCGGCCCAGCGCCCGCCCCAGCCGCGAGGCGTAGACCGCTATCTCCTTGCCGAAGGTCGTGGGGGTGGCCGGCTGGCCGTGCGTCCGGGCCAGCATCGGCACGTCCCGGTGCTCGTGGGCCATGTCTGCGAGAGTGTCCCGGACCTCCCGCAGCTCGGGGAGCACCACCTCCCGGACCGCTGGACCGACGAGCAGCCGGTGGGCGAGGTTGTTGACGTCCTCGCTGGTGAGTGCGAAGTGGACCCACTGGTCGACCTCGAGTGGAGCGCGCTCCCGGACGAAGTACTCGACGGCCTTGACGTCGTGGTTGGTGGCAGGGTAGTCGCCGTAGCCCTCCGTCTCCAGCTGTTTGATCATGGCGGCGTCGTCGGCGTCGAACCCCTCGTACAGCGCGCGCAGCGCCTTGCGCTCGTCGCCACCCAGCGCGAGCGGGACTGCCTCGAGGTCGGCAAGCGCGAGGAGATACTCCACCTCGACCTCGACGCGGGCGCGCATCAGCCCCCGCTCGCTGGCGTACGGGACGAGCGCCTCGGTGTAGCGGGCGTAGCGGCCGTCGAGCGGTGAGACGGCCGAGAGCGGGCCTCTGTCCATACCTCCACCTGTCGGACTCCGGGAAAAAGCCTGCCGGTCGGGGAGCGGCTGAAGCCGAGGATACCACCGCGGTCGCCGTCAGAACGCGACGTTCAACGCCACCAGCAGGAGCTGGCAGAGCGCGAGCAGCGCGACCGTTCCAGCACCGACCAGGCGGTAGCCGCGCGAGCCGGCGACCGCTCCGGGGACGACACCAGCCCGCGGGAGCGCGAGCAGCAGGCCGACGACAGCGACGGCAGTCACCGGGATGGCGCCCAGCGCGAGGAGTTTCGGGAGTGTCTCCGGGCCGATGTACGGGCCACCAAGCGACCAGTGAACCCGGACGGTACCAGGGAGCACGGTGTAGGCGACAGCGGTCAGTGCGGCGAGGGCGCCAAGTAGCGTCACAGTGACGGTGTCGGTCGAAAACGGGCGGACAGTGGTCGACGTCATAGTTGGAGAAAGAGCCCCCACCCCCTTTGTAGGGGACCCAGCGCTTCAGTGGCTGAAGCCCCGGTAGGCATTTATCACTCCCCCGGGACGAAGACGGTACTGTGGCCGAGGAGTGTGGCATCCAGGAGGTCGCCGGGCTGCTCGAGGACCCGGCCGTCCGAACCATCCTCACCGCAACGAGTGTCGAACCCATGTCAGCGAGCGAACTGAGCGAGCGCTGTGGCGTATCGGAACCGACCATCTACCGGCGTATCGAGGAGATGCGGGCCTGCGACCTGGTCGTCGAGCAAACCCGCCCGGACCCCGCGGGCGGACACCACCGGCAGGTGTTTGCCCCCAAACTCGACCGCGTGACGGTCACCCTCCGGGATGGCGACCTCGACATCGATGTCAGGCGCGAGCCGGCGGACATGGCCGACCGCTTCACCGACCTCATCGAGGGGATGTGAGATGGCGGGCCACGCCGTCCCCCTGCAGGTGTCACTCGACCTGCCGGAGTGGGTCCAGCTCACCTCACAGGGCATCAACATTATCGCGGCGCTGGTCGGCCTGCTGGTCGCCTACCAGGCATACCGGGGCTACCGCCGCAACGACAGTCGCCCGATGCTCTTTATTTCGGTCGGCTTCGTGCTGACCGTCGGCCTCCCCGTCGTGATGGCGGTGCCGACGCTCTTGCTGTCGGCGTATCCCAGCGCCGCGACCGCGCTCGTTCTCCTCTCCGACGTTAGCACCGTGGCCGGGCTGGGTTGTATCCTCTACGCGCTCCGGATGCCCTCCTGAGCCATCTGCGGCCGGCGTGACGGGCGTGCACACCTGCCCCGACTGCGCAGGCTTCCGCAACGCCTTTGCGCGCGCCGCGCGGTCGGTTCCACATGCAACTCGCGGGCATGGCCAGCAACCGCGGCCGCAATCTCATGAACATCGCCGACCGGGCGCCCGGCGGGGCCGAGTTCTCGGTCGTCCTCACGAACGACGCCGACGCGCCGGTTCTCGGAAAGGCCGAGAAACGGGAGATACCGACCGAGGTCGTGGAGCGGGAGGGTGACGACCGCCGCGCCCACGAACGCCGGGTGCTCGACGCGCTGGAGGGCTACGAGTTCGACCTCGTCTGTCTGGACGGCTACATGCGCGTGCTCTCCGACACCTTCCTCGACGCGGCGCCGACGGCGCTGAACGTCCACCCCTCCCTGCTCCCCTCCTTCCCCGGGATGGACGCCTGGGGTGACGCGCTCGACGCCGGCGTCGCCGTTTCCGGGTGTTCGGTCCACGTCGTCACCGACGCGACCGACGCCGACGCGGAGGTCGTGGAGACCGAGGTCGACGGTGGCCCGCCCGTCAGCCAGGAGCCAGTCCCCGTCTACGAGGGCGACGACGCCGCCGCACTCAAAGACCGTGTGCTCTACCAGGGGGAGTTTCAGGCCTACCCACGCGCTGTCAAGTGGTTCGCGGAGGGCAGGGTGACAGTCGAGACCGACGGCGAGGAGGAACCCACGGCGGTGACCGTCGAGGGGGACGCCGGCGGCGACCTTCCCGAGCGTCGCCTCGCGGCCCACGACCGCACGGCCGGCCTCCGGTACGGCGAGAACCCACACCAGGATGCCGCCCTCTACGCCGACTACACGGCCGGCGAGGCGAGCGTCGTCCACGCCGACCAGCGAAACGAGGGGGCGAAGGCGCTGTCGTACAACAACTACAACGACGCCGACGCCGCCCTGAACCTGGTCAAGGAGTTCGACGAGCCCGCGGCGGCGGTCATCAAACACACCAACCCCGCCGGCTGCGCAACTGCGGACACGCTGGCCGAGGCCTACGCGGACGCCCTGGCGACGGACCCGATGAGCGCCTTCGGCGGCATCGTCGCCCTCAACCGGGAGTGTGACGCCGCCACTGCCGACCAGGTTATCGACTCGTTCAAGGAGGTCGTGGTCGCGCCGGGCTACACCGACGACGCGCTCGCGACGCTCTTCGAGAAGGAGAACCTTCGCGTGCTCGAGACCGAGGGCCCGATGAGCGTCCAGGAGCCGATGACCGAGAAGCCGCTCGTTGG
The DNA here is from genome assembly GCA_964583735.1 of uncultured Halobacteriales archaeon. GTDB lineage: Archaea > Halobacteriota > Halobacteria > Halobacteriales > Haloarculaceae > Salinirussus. The sequence continues at coordinate 11,517 of CAZOWU010000001.1, forward strand.
CGGCCGACTCGTCCAGGAGCGCGACACCCAGGAAGTGACGCCCGAAACCCTGGAGGTCGTCACCGACCGCGAGCCGACTGACGAGCAGGTCGAGTCGATGGTCTTCGCCTGGCAGACGATCAAACACGTCAAGTCGAACGCGATCCTGTTTGCGGACGGTACCGAAACTGTCGGCGTCGGGATGGGGCAGGTCTCCCGGGTCGACGCCGTCCGGCTGGCGGCGATGAAAGCGGAGGAGCACGCCGAGGGAAAGACCGCGGAGGGTGCGGTGATGGCCTCGGACGCCTTCTTCCCGTTTCCCGACGGGGTCGAACACGCCGCGGAGGCCGGTATCGAGGCAGTGATCCAGCCCGGCGGCTCACAGAACGACGACAAGGTGGTCGCGGCCGCAAACGAGCACGACATGGCGATGGTGTTCACCGGCAGCCGGGCGTTCCGCCACGACTGATACTGCCGGCTGTCCGTCTGTGAAGAATCGCGCCATACGTGGTGGCAAGGCTCTTCACGAAGGGACAGCCGGCAGTCTGACTCGAGGGGTGTGCGTCGTGTCGGGCTACCGGCCCCGCCCTCGCGACGGCTCATCTGGTTCTCGTATAAAAACCTATCCTCCGTCTGCCGGACCCGCGACGCCGGAGGGAGTTATACGTATCGTGGGGCCATAGCCGTGCTCACGATGAGCAACGACTCCGGGCTCTCGACGGGGATGCTCGCGGCCGTCGCGCTCGCGGCCGTGGTGGTACTGGCCGGCTGTGGCGCCGGCGGTCAGACGACCACTGCTGGTCCCGGTGGAGATGTCTCCGCCGAGGACGTTCGCCAGGACGTTCTCTCTGCGGTCGACGGGACGGACGGGTACACCACCACCGGCAGGACCAACGCGACTGTCCTGGCGAACAACCAGGAACAGCAGGTAAGCGTCGAGAGCGAGACAAGGGTCGACCGCACCAACCGGGAGTTCGTGGCCGACCAGACCACGAGCGTGCTCGGCCAGACGACCGAGGCCCAGGTCTACCTGAAAGACGGCGTCTTCTACCAGCGCAGCGACGCCTTCGTCCAGGCGTACTCCTCGGAGTGGATCAAACAGGACGTCTCGGAGAACGTCTCTCGGACCTTCCGGACCGTCGACCTGCTCCGCCAGGTCGAGGTCGGACTGGGGAACGCGACCTCGCTGTCGCTGAACGGGACCACGCAGGTCGACGGGACGGAAGCGCACGTCCTCGAGGCCGACGTGAACGGGTCGGCGATCGAGGCGTACGCGCTGGGGTCGCTGCAGTCCTCGGGGCTGGGCGGGTCGGTCAACGTGACCGATGCGAAAATGACCGTCTACGCGTCGACCGAGACGGGCCAGCCGGTGCGGGTAGTGAGCGCCACGAACGCCTCGCTGTCGCTGCAGGGCCAGCGCATCGACGTCCGGTCGACGTCGGACGCGCGGGTCACCCAGGAGCCGGTATCGGTGGCGCTGCCGGAGGGTGCGAGCACTGCTGTCAACGCCAGCACCGCACTCGGCTCATGACCCGCCGACCGGTCGAGAGCGTCGCGGTCGCTGTCGTCCTCCTGGTCGCGGGTTGTGGGGCACCCGTCGCCACCCCCACCGACAGTGGCCCGGGACCGGACGACGTGCCCGGTGGCACCGACCGCCAGCCCGCGAACGTCACCGTCCAGAACGGAACCCTCGCCGTCGACCCTGGACTGGTGTTCGCACGGGTCCAGACCGTCGCCGGGACGAACGTGACGCCGCCCGAACGGGTCCGGGCGTTCGGCAACGAGACCGACTACGGGAACGCCTCGCTGGGCGGCAGCGGACTCCCGCCCTTCCAGGAGGCGGTCGGGCTGCAGACCGGCCCCCTCGAAAACGCGAGCGACCTCCAACTGCAGTTCGCCGGCCAGACGTCGGCGCTCGGGACAGTGGTCGTCTACGCCGGCCCGAACGCGACGACCGACGACGTCCGCACCGTCGTGACCCACGAGTTCGTCCACTACATCCAGTTCAAGCAGGGTCGCTCGGCCCAACTCCGCCAGCAGGTCGAGACGGGCACGACCGACGGTGGATACGTCGTTCGGAGCCTGCTCGAGGGGCCGGCCGTCTACACGACCGACGCCTACCTGGAACGGTACACCGACAACGGGACGCGTAACTCGCCCGTGTACCGGGCCATCGAGGGCGCGCTCCCCGAGGGCCACGTCGGCCGGTACGGCAACAGCCAGTACGTCGAGGGCTTCGAGTACATTTCCAGCCGTATCGACGACCCGGCGACACTCCCGCAGGTCTACAGGTCACCACCCATCACCAGCGAGCAGGTCATCCACAACCTCAGCGCCGACGAGGAGCCGCCGATGCCCCTGGAGGCCTCTGTGGCTCCTGCTGAGGGGTGGCAGGAGGTCGGGACCGACCGGCTCGGCGAGGCGTTCGTCCGGACGACACTCGCCGTCGGCGTCCCGCAGGCACGCGCTGCCCGGGCGGCGGCGGGCTGGGGCAACGACCGGCTGTACGTCTACCGCGGGGCCGACCGGCCCGACGCCAGTTACGCCTGGGCCTTCACCTGGGACGACGCCGACGAGGCTGCGGAGTTCGAGCGGGCGCTCCGCGAGTATCTGGACACTCGCGGCGAGCGCCGCGACAGTCTCTGGTCGGTCGACGACGACCTCACTGCGCGGGTACTCACCCCCTCGGAGCGGTCGACAGTCCTGTTGCTTGGCACCGAGTCATTCGTCGCGGAGACGGCGGCAAACGTGACAGCCGGCTGAATAGAATCCGCACCGGGCGGCGATACGCAGGGGCGGGATTTTTGACGGCTGGCGCCGACCCGGCGAGTATGCGCGTGGCGCTGGTCGCGATGGAGACGAGCCAGATGTCGGACACGCCGGGAAACCGCCGGCTGGACCGTGTCGCCCGCGGGCTGGCTGGCCGGGGCCACGAGGCCACCGTCTTCTGCACGCAGTTCTGGCGCGGCAGCGAGTCCGAGCGGGTCGTCGATGGTGTCCGCTACCGGCCGGTTACCGTCGGCCGCGCCCCCACCTCGTTCAACGCATCTCTGCCAGCCGTGCTCGCGCGTTACCGGCCGGACGTCGTCCATACCCGGCCGACGCCGCCGGGGCAGGTCCTCGCCGCGAGCGTGGGCGGGACCCTCGCCCGCGCTCCGGTCGTCGTCGAGTGGTACGGCGACGAGGGACTGGACACGGAGCGGCGGCTGACCCGGCACGCAGTCTCGCGGCCGGAGCTCGTGGTCTCGCCGTCTGAACTTGTTCGAACCCGTGTCAGGGAGTTCGGCGTTCCCGGCGAGCGGGTCGAGGTCATCCCCGAGAGCATCGACTTCGACCGGGTCGGCGGGGTCGAACCCGCCCGCGAGGTCGACGTCGCCTACGCGCACCCGCTCGACGGGAGTGCGAACGTCGAGAGTCTCCTGCTCGGGCTGGCGGAACTCCGTGACCGTGACTGGGCGGCGCGGGTCATCGGCGAAGGCCCACAGCGCGAAGCCTACGAGCGCCAGGCTGCAGACCTGCGGATCGACGACCGCGTGGAGTTCGTCGGCGCCTGCGACCGTGAGCGCCGGCTGGCCATCTACCGCGGCGCCCACGCGTTCGTCCAGACGGCCTACCGCGAGGAGTTCGCGACCGAACTCCTCTGGGCGCTGGCCTGTGGCTGTATCGGCATCGTCGAGTACCAGGCCGAGTCGAGCGCCCACGAACTCATCGAGAACTACGGGCGTAGCTTTAGGGTCACCACCCCCCAGCAGCTGGCCGACGCCATCGTCGACTGCGGGGAGTTCGAACGGCTGAGTGTCGAGGACTCCTGGGCGGCGTACGACCACGACGCGGTCTCCGGCCGGTACGTCGACAGCTACGAGCGACTGACCGCCGAGTACGGCCTGCTCTGAGCTACTGACTGTCGGCGGCCTCGACAACGTCGACCGCCGCACGGTTCGCGGCGACGTCGTGAACACGGACGATGTCGGCCCCGCGCTCGGCAGCCACCGCCGTCGCCGCGACGGTCGGCTCGAAGCGCTCGCCGGCCTCACGGCCGACCTCCGCGAACATCGACTTGTGGGAGTGACCGACCAGTATCGGGCAGCCAAACCCCCGGAGTTCGCCGAGCCGCCCCAGCAGCTCGAAGCTCTCTTCGCCCGACTTCCCGAAGCCCAGCCCGGGGTCGACGATGACCTGCGAGCGGTCGAGCCCGACTTTCTCCGCCAGCAAGACCCGCTCTGTCAGTTCGTCGACTACGTCCTCGACGACGTCGTCGTAGTGGATGTCCTTGTCCGAAACCACGGGGGCGTCGATGGAGTGCATCACGACCACGGGGACGTCGTGCTCGGCGGCCACGAGCCGCATCTCCGGGTCTTCCAGCCCGGAGACGTCGTTGAGGATGTCCGCCCCCGCGGCGAGCGCTGCTCGCGCCACGTCGGCCTTCCGGGTGTCGATGGAGACGTCGACGTCCAGCTCGGCCAGCCGCTCGACTACCGGGACGACCCGCTCGCGCTCCTCCTCGGCGGGGACCGGGTCGGCACCCGGCCGGGTCGACTCGCCGCCCACGTCGACGATGTCGGCCCCGGCCGCGACCATCTCCTCGGCGCGGGCGACCGCGTCCGTCAGGTCGTCGTACTCCCCGCCGTCGTGGAAGCTGTCGGGGGTCACGTTCAGAATGCCCATCACCGCGGTGCCCTCCTCCCAGGGGTACCCCCGCTCGTCGCGCTCGACACCGATCCCCAGTGTCTCCCGGAGTTCCTCGCCGAAGGACGCGAGGCCGTAGGGCTGGCCGTCGAGCTTGTCGACCAGGCGCTTGAACTGGGCCATCGTCCCCATCATGAGCACGCCCAGCGACTCCTGGTCCTGGTCGTTGAGTCCGGAGACTGCACACTCCCCGCCCAGCGAGAGCAGTTCCTCCTTGAGGTACTGTGCCTGCCGGGGCCGGACGCGGGTCTTCAGCACGCGGTGGACGCCCTTCCCGCGCATCCGCCAGGCGCCCGCGTCCGTGACGTGGGTTCCCTCGATCGCCGCCCGCGAGGCGGGGATGGAGTCGACCCGCTTGGGGACCTCGACCCGTGCCCACCGCGTGCGGGCCTCCGCGACCGTGTACAGCGACCCCGTGACGAGGACCGCGTCCCCCGTTCCCGCGGCCTCGAGTGCGATGTCGAGCGCGCCCGGCACGTCCGAGCGGGTCCGCACGTCGGCGTCAGTCTCCGCACGGAATGCCTCCGCGAGCACGTGCTCGTCCTCGGCACGGTCCCGGTCTGGTTCGCAGGCGACCACACTGTCGGCGGCGTCGAGCGCGGCGGCGATCCCCCGGTGGTCCTTGTCGGCCAGCGACCCCACGACGAGGTGGAGGTCGTCGTAGTCGAAGGCCCCGAGCGTTTCGGCGACACAGGCGCATCCCTGGGGGTTGTGTGCGCCGTCGAGGACGACCAGCGGCCCCCGCCCCATCACCTCGAACCGGCCGGGCCAGTGGGCGTTGCGCAGCCCCCGCTCCAAGTCGGCGGCGCCGACGTCGGCGACCTGGCGGGCAAGCGTCGCCGCGACGCCGGCGTTCTCGACCTGGTGGGAGCCCAACAGCGGCAGGGCGGTCTCGACGCTCCAGCCACCGCCGCTGGTCCGGTCGGTGTCCGAGCCGTCTCGCTCGTCACTCTCGGCGCTCACTCGCCACTCGAGGCCGTCGCGGCCGCCGTCTGTCACCTCGATGTCGCCCTCCGTTCGCACTGCGACAACGTCCCCGGCAACGTCACGGACCGCGTCGAGAGCGTCCCCGTCGGCCGCAGTCACGAGCGGGCGGCTGTCGGGGGCGACGTGTGCCATGTCGCGGCCGATCACCTCGACGGAGTCGCCCAGCGTGTCGGTGTGTTCGAGGGCGACGCTGGTGACGGCGGCCGCAGCCGGGTCGACAACGCTGGTGGCGTCGTACTGCCCGCCGATGCCGACCTCGAGGACCGCGACGTCGACATCTTGGCGGTCGAACTCCCGGAGCGCGAGCGCGGTGATGGTCTCGAAGAACGTGGGCGCCGCTCCCTCGGTCGCCCGGTCGGTGACGTAACCGCTGATGGCCTCGACGAACTCGACGAGGGCGGCCTCGGGGAGCTTGCGGCCGTCGACGCGGACCCGTTCGCGGATGTCGTCCAGGTGCGGAGAGGTGTAGAGGCCGACGCTGAGCCCGGCTTCCTGGAGAACTGCGTCGAGCATCCGGGCGGTCGACCCCTTCCCGTTCGAGCCAGCGACCTGGACGCAGGTCAGCCCGTCGTGTGGGTTTCCGAGGTGGGCGAGCAAGTCCGCCGTCGCGTCCGTCCCCGGGCGCGGAGCGAAGCGTCGCAGGTCGAAGAGGTAGTTAGCCGCCTCGTGAAACTCCATGCCTGTGATCCGTGGACGGCCCGGCTTTAGCCTGTCGAACCGGCCCCCTTCCACGCGAGGACCGCCGCAGGGCGACCAGACCACGATGGCGTGTCGCTGGACGTCCCGTCGACTGGACCCGGTCGTGCACGGTCGGCCTCCCGGAGGCGTGACCGTGTGCCGGGGAGCCCGGAGCAAGATACTTGATGGCTCCTGCTGACATCTCGATATGGTGATACTGGCTGCGGTCGGGGAGAAGCGCGACCAGGGACGGCTCATCAGGCAGGCACACGACCTCGCCACGGCGTACGGCGACGACCTGCAGGTACTCCACGTCATTCCTAGAGACGAGGCAGACAGCCACATGGAAGAACTCCGCTCGATCGACGAGTTCAGCGACGTGTCGTTTACACTCGAGGAGAGCCGAGCCCGGGATGTCGCGAGGACGATGGCAGAGACCGCACTGGAGGGAACCGGACTGGGGAACGTGGAGCCGGTCGGACGAATCGGTGACCCAGCGAGCACGGTCGTGGCGGAAGCGGACGCGGTCGACCCGCGGTATCTCGTGGTCGGCGGCAAAAAACGGTCGCCGACGGGGAAAGCGATCTTCGGCAGCGTGACCCAGTCCGTGACACTCAACGCCGAGTGCCCGGTCGTCACCGTAATGTCGGAGCCCTGATTGGTTCGCCGGCCGGCTGCTCCTCTCTACTCGTCGAGTTCACCGTTCAGCGCCTCCAGAGTCTCGATGTGCGCTTCGAACAACTCCCCCCTCCTCGGTGAGTTCGGACGTCGTGTGGGGCTTGCGGTCCACGGACTCCTCGTGGACCGCGACCGCCCCTGCCTCCGCCATCCGCTGGAGGTGGCTGGCGAGGGTCCCCTCCGTCAGGTCGAGCTCCTCTCCCGGGTCGGAAACCCCGTCTCGCCGTGGCAGTAGAGGGGGCAAAGACCTGCAGTCGCGTCGGCTGGTGGACGAATTCGTCGAACCCCGTGGTCGGGTTCGCGCTCGACGCGAGCGGGAGCGAGCGGTGCTGCATGTACCGGCCGGCCTCGACGTCCGCGGCCAGTTGCCGGCCGACGGAGTTCAGTGAGTCCACAATCGCCCGGAACACCCGTAACTGACCGCAACACGGCCTTTTGGGAGGGGACGGCCACCTCGGGGACCGTGCTCGTGTCGACGAACACCGGGACATCCAGCAGGGAGACGGCGACCGGGAAGGCCACCGACCAGAAGAGCACGACCTTGCTTCGGAACAGTTCGTGGGCGTCCCGCCCGACGAAGGAACGGGCCTGGCCGACCGGGACCCATTGTCCACGCTCACCGACCGTGGAGGGTGTCTGGGGCTCTGTTAGATACGTGAAGAGATCCACAGACTGAACTACCGTCTGCCAGACCAGTTACTTTGCACCGGAAAGTATCCGCTGGCGGCGATAAGATACATACCGGCCGAGAAACCACGGGGGAGTATGGCGAGCATCGAGACGGAGGTCAACCGGCCGGCCGTCCCGCCGGAGGGAGCGCGGATAACGGCCGAAGTTGACGTCGAGCCGGGCGAGCAGGGAGACGAGGTCGAGCGCCACATCGCGCTCTGTATGGATACCAGCGGGTCGATGACCGGGGCGAAGATCAGCCGGGCCCGGGACGGTGCCTCCTGGGTGTTTGGGCTCCTGGAACCGACGGACTACGTCAGCGTCGTGACGTTCAACTCCACCGCGGAGGTGTTGCTGGGACCGGTCCGGTGGGGCGACCTCGACCGGGACGACGCGATGGACCAGGTCGAGCAGCTCTCGGCGGGCGGTGGCACGGACATGTACGCCGGGCTGGAGACCGCCCGCGACTCACTGACATCGCTCGACCACGACCCGGAGGCCGGTGAGGACGCCGTCCGTCGGCTGCTGTTGCTCTCAGACGGCAAGGACACGGACCACTCCGTCGCGGAGTTCGAGGACCTCGCTCGCGAGGTCGACGAGTCGGGAGTCCGCATCGAGGCCGCGGGTATCGGCGAGGACTACAACCAGGACACCATCCGCACGCTGGGGACGACCGCCCGGGGGAAGTGGACACACTTGGAGGCCGCCGGCGACATCGAGGCGTTCTTCGGCGAGGCCGTCGAGTCCGCGTCCTCAGTGGTGGCCGCCGACGCCGAACTCGAACTCGACGCGGCCGACGGCGTGGAGGTCAGCGACATCTACCGGGCGCTCCCACAGGCCCAGGACGTCGAGCCCGAGTGGGAGGCAAACGCCGCGACTGTGAAACTCCCGGACCTGACCGAGCGGGAGCGCCAGCGGGTCGTGATGAAGGTGAATGCGCCGGCCCACGACCCCGGAGCGGATGTCCCGCTCGTCCAGATACGGTTGCGGGCCCGCGGCGACGAGGCGACCGACAGGATCACCGCCGACTACACCGAGGAGAGCGAGGAGCTGGCCGAGGCCAACGAGGAGGTCCAGCTCGACCACCAGGAGACCGTCGTCCGCACCGAACTCGGCAAGGGCAACGTGGAGGCCGCGGAGACGCAGGTCGAACAGATGACGCGGATCCACGGCGAGACTGAGGTCGTCGAGGATATCGCCCGCGAGACCGAAGTCGTCAAGGAGGGCGGCAAGGCCGAGCGCAGCCGGGCGACCAAGCTCGTCGACGAGGAGCGCACAGAGTGAGGCCCCAGCCGTGACCGCAGTTCCGGCGACCGGTACAACCATCGCAGGGCGGTACCAGCTGGGCGAGAAAGCCGGTGCCGGCGGCTTCGCGGTCGCCTACGAGGCTGCCGACACCGAAACCGGCGACACCGTCGCGATCAAGTACCCCAACTACGACTCCAACAACAGCACGGCGGTCGTAGAGCAGTACTTCGAGACCGAGGCTGACCTGCTCGAAACCGTCGAGACCGCGGGCGGGCACCCCAACATCATGTCCCTGCTCGACCGCGGCGAGGTCGACGACCTCCCCTACCTGGTCGTGGAGTTCGTCGACGGCTTCGAGCTCGACGAGGTGGTCGACGGGACCCGGGCCGGTGCGCTCCCCGAAGAGGAGGTCCGCCAGGTGGGGGTCGCCCTCTGTCGTGCGATGGCCTTTCTCCACGGGAACGAGATCGTCTACCGCGACCTGAAGCCGGACAACGTGATGCTCACCGAGCGCGACGGGCTGGTCACGCCCATCCTGATCGACTTCAACACCGCCACCTCCGCGGCCGGGGGTGTCGGCGAGACGACCATCCTCGGCCCCTACAAGCCGCCGGAGGTGGCGGAGGCGACGGAGACTGACGCCCGCCAGGGGCCGTGGTCCGACGTCTACTCCATCGGCAAGACCCTTCTCTTCCTCCTCCGCGGAGCCGTCCCGCACAAGGACGGGGTCGACCCGCGTGATTTTGGCGTCGACTGCGAGCCCTACCTCGCGGAAACCGTCGAGAAGGCGACCCGGACCGACCCCGACGAGCGGTACCGCAACGCCACGGCGATGGCGCAGGTTCTCCGGGAGCGCGACTCGACCCCGCCACCCAGCGCCTCGCTGGTCCGCCAGGACGCCGAGGAGGAGTACTCGGTCTACCCTGGCGACACGCTGGGCCGGCGGGACGCGGCTGGCCCGGCTCCGTCTATCGCCGTCCGCGACGAGGGCGAGTACGTCTCGACGGTCCAGGCCCAGTTCGAGTACGAAGACGGCGGCTGGCGGCTCCACGACAGCAGCCTCAACGGCACCTACGTCCAGACTGGCGACGGCTGGCAGCGGGTGCTGTGTGAGGCCGGCCGCGAGCGCCTGCAACACCAGGGGGAGGACCCGACGGACCGTCACGGCTTCGTCCCACCGGAGTCCTCCGAGCTGAGTGACGGGGACCTCGTCGCCCTGGTTCACCCCAGCTACGGACTCACGTTCGCGTTTCGGACATCATGAGATACGCCACTGCATACGACGTCGGCGAGCGCAAGCGCCACAGCGGCATCAACGAAGACAGCCTCGCGGTCTCGGTATTCGAGGACGGCCACCGGGAAGGGTACCTGGGTCCGGAGTCCGAGGCGCGGGCGGACCCGGACACGGCGCCGGAGCCTGGAACGACCCGGAGCACGGCGGTGGTGGTGTTGGCCGACGGCGCCGGCGGACACGACGCCGGGGACGTAGCCTCCTACATCGCCACGACCAGGGTCGCCGAGGAACTGGCGCCGGTCGCGGTCCGGGCCGCCCGGGAGGAGCCGGGCGCCTTCGGCCTCGACCTCCCGGAAGAGGCCGCCGCGGCTGCCGGCGCCCCGCTGGACGAGGACTCGGGGCAGACGGCACGGGTCGACGGCGAAGGCGCCGACAGTGAGGGCTCGACTGACGACGCGAACGCCGGGACCGATTCCGACCCCTCGGAGTCCGGCCAGTCGCGCCAGGAGCAGTTCCACGACGCCATCGAGGCGGCCATCCAGCGGGCTCACCGCGACATCCTCGGGTACGCGTCGGAGGCCGGTACCGCCGCGTTCACGACCGTGGTCGCGGGGCTGGTCGTCGACGGCCGCTTTCACTACGGGTGGGTCGGCGACTCCCGGGCCTACGTCTGCAACGCGGCCCACGACCACATCGCCCGGCTAACCGAGGACCACGCCGTCGTCGAGCAGCTGTACGCCGACGGTGAACTCGACGGCGTCGAGGCCAACGTTCACCCGCGAGGCAACGAACTCACCCGGGCGGTCGGCGGGCGCGGGGACGCCGGCGACGTGGCTGTCGAGACTGCCTCGGTTGCCCTCTTCGCCGAGGACGTCCTGTTGTTGACGAGCGACGGGCTCCCGGATGCCCAGAGCGACGCGCCGGCACTGTACGACCGCTACGTTGGAAGCGGGCGGAGCGAGGACGCCGCCGCACGGGTCCGCGAGCGAGTCGTCACGGACGCGGACATCCGCGAGTGGGTGCTCGGCGCGGATTCCCTGTCGGCGGCCGCAGACCGGCTGACTGAGGCGGGGAACGACCGCGGGGGCAAGGACAACCTCTCGGTCCTGCTCGCTCAGGACTCCACACTCCCCGAGACGCCGGCCAGGCTCCCGGTCCGGAGCCGCGACCCGCACCCGGCCCACCGCCGCGATACTACCGTCGAGGAGTGAACTGTGGATTCAGAACGAACCGCAGTGCCTCGGCCCCGATTGGTGGTCCCAACCCGGGGTCACTGCTCAGCGTCGGCGGCCAGCCCACAGACGTCCGCCCACCGCCCTTGCTCTTCGAGGTAGGCCTGGAGTTCGACCGCGTAGTCGTCGGCAAGCGCCCGGGCCGCCTCCAGTTGCTCGTCGCTGGTCCCCTCCGGGCTGTGGTCGGTGGTCAGCCCGCTGAGGTACTGGCGCAGCCGACCGAACAGACCGCCGCCGGAGGAGCCACTGGGCGGGCGGGGCGCGCCGCCCATCTCCTCTTGAATTTTCCCGAGTTCTGGGATGACCGCCTGTAGCTTGTCGGTGTCCGCGACGAGACGCGCGCTGTCGGGGTCGCCGGCCGACTGGACCTCGAACTCCACAGCAGTCATGACGAGTCCCCACTCCTGGCTCGAGAACCGCGAGTCCCTGACACGCTGTTCGAACTGCTGGTCCACACGCATGCGTGCGCCGGCGAGGTGGTCCTGCCAGTCGCTGGTCATACCCGACCTTGGACGCTCGCGCCTATAGGCTTACAGGTCGCGGTCGTCGCGGACCGTGACGTCGGCGTGGAGCTCCTCCCGGAGCGCGCTGTGGACGTGACAGACGTCCTCCGCCCGGCCGACGACCTCCTCGACGTCGTTGTCGAGTCCCGCCTCGACCTGGATGTCGAAACTGACGTACTCGAGGTCGTCGTCCTCGTCGAGGTCCACTCCGACGTCGACCTCGACGACGCCGATGTCGTCGTGACCGAACTCGTTCGCCGCCACCCTGAACGCCGGGACGAAACAGGCCGCGTAGTCCGCTGCGAGCACCTGGTTCGGCGTCGGCCCCGTCTCGCCGGTCGCGTCGGTGGTCAGTTCCCAGTCGCCCGCGATTCCCGTGACGGCGTACCCTTCGTCGCTCCGGCTCGTGACTTCGATGTCTGGCATATCGCTATTCACGAGGGGCGGGGCGAAAACGGTTGTGCCGCTGGGCACCCAGTCCGGACGGGAGCGAAAGCAGCCGCAGGGCCTTTGGGGAGTCGGACGGCAACACCTATGGGCTCTCCGCGGTCAGTGGCTGGCATGGACGCCCTTCGGGTGGTCGTCGGGCTGGGGTACGTGGGCCTGCTCGCAGCGGTCGGCGCCGGCATTGCTGTCAACGTCGGGGCTGTGGGCATTCCGGCCTCTCTCTCCGACGTCACGCTCCTGGATCCGGTTCTCCGGACCGTCCGCGCGCTCCCGCCGGTCGGACTCGTGGCGACGTTCTTCCTCTGTATCTGGGGGTTCTGGCGGCTCGCTGCCCCCTGATCACGGCGCCTTGCTGCCCGCCGGCAGCGACCACCAGGCGTGGAAGACGAGCACAAACGGAGCCAGTAGCGGCACGGAAACGTCGTGGAAGCCAGCCGCCGAACCGAGTTCGACGACCAGCACCGTCCCGAAGACGGTGAGGAGGGAGGCCTTCTCTCCCTCGGAGAGTCCGCGGACCAACACCCGGGGCGGAGTGGGGAGCGTGCGGGTGTACTGGCCCGTCCGGTCGGCCGTGTCGACCTGTTCGTCCGCCGAGCGTGAATAACGGGACGAACGTCCGGAGGGCGTCGAAGGCGGGCAGCCGGCAGGTCAGAATTCGTAGGACTCGTCGCCGTCGAGCGCGACGACTTCGGCGTCCGAGCCCGTGTCGGCGACCTCGTCGGCGAAGTCCTGGGGGTCCTGTTCGATCGGCGGGAAGGTGTCGTAGTGCATCGGGAAGGCGTAGTCGACGTCGAGCCAGTCGACGGCAACCGCGGCCTGCATCGGCCCCATTGTGAAGTGGTCACCGATGGGGACGGCCGCCGCGTCGGGCTCGAGGAACGGCCCGATGACGTCGCGCATCTCCGACAGCAGCCCGGTATCACCGGCGTGATAGAAGGTTGTGGAGTCCTCGTCGGAGACCTGGGCCGGCTCGGTGTCGGAGATGATGTAGCCTGCTGGCGAGCCGCCGCTTGGTGCGACGAACCCCTCGCCCATCCCGTTGGTGTGGTCGGCCCGGTGCATTGTGACGTAGGCGTCGCCGAGCTTGACCGTGCCGCCGAGGTTGAAACCCAGCGCATCGTCCTCGGCGATACCGTGCTGTTCGGCGAGGTGGCCGACAACCTCCGGGGTGCCGGCGACGGTCGTGTCAGCGAACGCGCCCACGTGCGCGACGTGGTCGTCGTGACCGTGTGTGGCCAGCACGGCGTCCGGCGTGTCGACATCTTCGGGTCCTACGTCGGTCTTTGGGTTGCCGAAAAAGGGGTCGATGAGTAGCTCCGTCGATCCGACTTCGACGTGCCACGTCGAGTGGCCGTGCCAGGTGACTTGCATACGGGTACGTGTACGCCCGACGGCCACTTAATGCTACCCGAGACGGGCCGAGCGCGAGGCGGGCGCTCAGGCCGAGCCACCGGCTGCCGAACCGCTCCCCTCGAAGCTGTCGACGCCACTGAAAGCGACCCTCCTCGGCTCCACACTGCAGCCCGACTTAGACCGCCGGCGGGTAGTCGACGCTGAGGAGGTCGACGCCGGCCTCGCGGCACTCCTCGAGTACTGCCTCGGTTACTTTCCTGTCCGGCGGCGCCGTCTGGACGCGCAGGTCCCGGTCGTGGGCTGCCGACACCAGCTCCGGGTCCGACCCCATCGAGTAGAAGGTGTGGACGGTCTCGCAGTCGAGGTGTGCCGCGGTGTCCAGCCCGAGTTCGTGTGCGTCGTCGAACAGCCCCTCGTAGAGGATGTGGCCGATCTTTGCCGACGGGTCGAGCTGGCTGGCCTCGTGGACGGCGAGCGGGCTGAAGGAGATCAGAACCGCCTCGTTGTCGTGGCCAGCCAGCGTCTCCAGTACCGTGCCGGCGACCCCGATATCCTTGAGTTCGACCTGTACGCCGGTGTCGTCGGGGATAGCCGACAGCGCCTCGTCCAACCGGAGGACCCTCTCGCCGGAGTCGAGCACCTCGAGTTCGCGCAGTTCGGCCCAGGGAGTCGCAATCACGTGCCCGCTCTCGCCGGTCAGTCGGTCGAGTGTCTCGTCGTGAAAGACCACGAGTTCGCCCGACTGGCACGGCCGGACGTCGAGTTCGACCCAGTCGGCGGTCTCCGCGGCCCGTTCGAACGCCCGGCGCGTGTTCTCGGGGAACGCCCCACCGTACCCGCGGTGGGCGACGATTTCCATATCCGCCCACACGACTGGATGGGCAAGAAGCTTCGCCTCATAGTGAGTGGTGTCCCGATTTCCCGGCGATTGCCCGCATCGGGGTCGGCAAGCGCCGGGAACAGACGACAATACGCACTATCAGGCCCAACTGAACGCTCGCGCTCACGGCGGTCATCCGTTCACTCTCTACGAGGACGCGTTCACGAACTCGCGGTTCGGGTACGCGACCGCCCAGTCGGTGCTGCTGTTCGGGTTCGTGGCGGTGCTGATGTACGTCCAGCTGAAAGTGACTGACCGCTACGCCTACCTCTGTCCGCTGGTCGTCGTCGAGTGGACGCTGATGATGGCCGCCGGAATTCTCGTCCCGGTCCCGCCGCTGCTCGTGTTGCTCGTCGCACGTCTCTCCTCTCGGCACTCGCGAGCAGCTAGGGGCTCCGGCCCCCCGGTAACGCCCCACCGGTAACGGCCCCACCGGTAACGGCCCCACCGGTAACGGCCCCACCGGTAACGGCCCCACCGG
>CAZOWU010000002.1:0-26374 GCA_964583735.1 uncultured Halobacteriales archaeon
GGCCATCGCCCCCCGCTGGAAGGGGTTTGGCTCGGGCTGGTGGGTCTCGAGCAACTCCGCCCCGAGCAGCGCGTCCAGCTCACCCTCGGGGACATCCACAATCAGGGGATTCTGCCGCCGGGTGAGTCTGACCTCACCGGAGCCGTGGTCGTCGGCCAGGTCCGCGAGTTCGACTGTCTCGGCGGCAGTCAGCCGGCCGACCGGAACCGACAGACCGACGTAGTGGTTCCCGTCGGTCTGTTCGTGGACGCCGACGTGGTCGTGTTTGCCCGCCTCCGGCGAGCGGCCGGCGTTGTAGGTGTACTCCTCGCGGAGGTGTCGGCCCGCTCGCTTCAGCTCGAAGTCGACGTACTCCTCCTGCATGCGGTACCGGATCTTGTCGGTACCCCAGTCGTCGACGAAGAAGCGACTGCGGTTTTTCTGGCGGTTCTTGCGGTTGCCGTGCTCGAAGTACAGCTCCACGAACCCCCGGACCACGTCGTAGGCGTGCTCCGGGATGACGAAGATGTCGAGGCTCCGGGCCCGCCGGGGCTCGCGGCCGCCGAGACCACCGCCGACCCGGACGTTGAACCCCCGGATCCGCTCGCCGTTGACCATCTTCTCGGCCGGCTCTAGCCCGATCCCGTTGATCGAATCCTGGGCACACCCCTCCCGGCAGCCGGTCACGCTGATGTTGAACTTCCGGGGCATGTTCGCCAGGCTGTCGTCGTCCCGGAGCTTCTCCTGGATCTCCTCGAGGACCGGCAGCGACTCGACGAACTCCGCCTTGTCCTTGCCGGCGACCGGACAGCCGGTGATGTTGCGCATCGTATCCCCGCCGGCCGACCGGGAAGTGACACCGACCGCCTCCAGCTTCTCCCAGATCTCGGGGATATCCTCCAGTTTGAGCCAGTGGATCTGGACCGACTGCCGGGTGGTGAAATCGATCCAGGCGTCCCCCCACTCGGGGTTCTCGACCGGCCCGGTCGCGTACTCGCGGGCCACCTCCCCGATGGCTCGCAACTGTCCCGGCTCGAACACCCCGTCGGTGTTTGCCAGTCGCAGCATGAAGTAGGACTCCTGACCCGACCGGTGGTGGAAGACGCCCCAGAACTTGAACCGCGAGAACCACATCTCCCGCTCGTCTTCGGGGATCGAGTCCCACCCGTCCTCGGCGAACGCCTCGATCTTCGCCCGGACCTCGTCGCCGTACATCCCCTGTTTCCAGGTCTCCTTCTTGTTGCCCATCGGTTACACGCCCCTGACAGCGTTCGCCACATCCCTCACGCAGTTGGGTGATTGACCAACTCTCATGTCGAAAACTGTTGTCTCGGCCCGTATAATCCTGACCGTTTACTATCTGTACGATTCTGGCGGAAAATTTGACGGTTCGACAGCCGGCGCCCGAACCGGGGGCTGAGTGGGGCCGATTGGGGGTGGTGGTTTGGATCTCCAAACTTTCCACGGCCTCAGTCGACAAACTTGAACCGGGCCCGGGTGCCGGGGTCGGCCCGGCGCCGTCGGTGGGCACACCCTCTGGGCGGACCGCCACTCGTCGGCTTGGCGGGGGCCAAAGGTGACCGGTCGCTCACAGTGCGCGGGACGCGGTAGCGTGTGTCTCAAAAGAGACCACTTGTCGGGAAAATTGGCCAGTAACTCGGAGAGATTACACCGCCGTCGACAGTATTGTGGATATCGAAACGGATATACCCACGATCGCGAAACGGTAGCACAACAGAACAGTGATGAGCGAACGGTTTTGCTACGACCGACTCCTCGACTGCTGGGGTGAGAGGGTGTGACCGAGTGGAAGCCGACGACCTGCATGCGGTGTGCCGTCGGCTGTGGCCACCTCCAGCGCGGTGCCGACGCCGGCTACGGGCTCGAGGAGGTCCGCGGCGACGCGAACCACCCGACAAACAGCGGGCTGGCCTGCGAGCGCGGTATCCGGGAGACCGCCAACCCCGAGGGGGAGTGGCTCACCGAACCGCTCATCCGTCACGGTGATAGCCTGAAGCCGGCCTCCTGGGACACCGCCCTCGGGGTCGTCGCGACGCAGTTCATCGACGTGCTCGCAAACGAGGGCGAGGAGGTGGCCGTCCTTGGTAGCGGCCAGCAGACAAACGAAGCCGCCTACGCGCTGGGGAAGGTCGCCCGGGGGGCGTTCGGGACCCCTTACTACGACGCCAACACGACGCTGTGTATGGCGAGTGCGGTCACCGCCTACTACCAGGCCTTCGGCAGTGACGCGCCGCCGCCGACCTACGACGACATCCCCGAGGCCGAGACACACCTGGTCTGGGGGGCGAACCCTGCGGTTGCCCACCCGGTGATGTACCGGTGGATCGTCGACAGTGCCGACGAGGACGACAGCCGGCTGGTCGTCGTCGACCCGGTGGCGAGTGAGACGGTCGACGACGCCGACCACCACGTCCAGCCCGACCCCGGCACCGACCTGGCGCTGGCTCAGGCAGTGTTCGCCCGACTCGTCGAGACCGGCGGCGTCGACCGGGACTTTGTCGACCGGTGGACCGAGGGGTTCGCGGACGCCGTCGACTCGCTCCCCTCCGTCGAGGCCGCTGCGGCCACGGCGGGCGTCCACACCGACGATATCGACCGGCTCGTGGCAGCGCTCGCCGACCCGACACTGCTCTACTGGGGGATGGGCGTCAACCAGAGCACCCAGGGCACCGACACCGCGCGGGCGCTGGTCGACCTCTGTCTGGCCACGGGCAATCTGGGGCCGAGCAGCGGCCCGTTCTCGCTGACCGGGCAGGCAAACTCGATGGGGACGCGGGTCTGTTCCTCGAAGGGGACCTGGCCGGGCCACCGGGACTTCGAGGACCCGGCCCACCGCAAGGCGGTGGCCGATGCCTGGGACCTCCCGGTCCGTCGTCTCCCCGATACTGCCGGCCCGGGGCCCGTCGGTATCGTCGACGAGGCTGCCCGGGGGGCGGTCGAGGCCTGCTGGTGTGTCGCCACCAACCCCGTCGCCGGAATGCCGGACACGAGCACTGTCCGGAACGCCCTCGAGGACACCTTCCTCGTCGTTCAGGACGCCTTCCGTTCGGAGACGGTGGAGTACGCCGATGTCGTCTTGCCCGCGGCCACGTGGGGTGAATCCGAGGGAACGGTGATGAACATGGAACGGACAGTCTCGCGGGTGACCGCCGTCACGGACGTGATGGACACGGTCCGTCAGGACCTGGACATCATCGCCGCCGTCGGCAACCGCGTCGCGCCCGGACTCTTTCCGGAGCCGCCGCTCGACCCCGAGACGGTCTTCGACGAGTGCCGGGCCCTCACCGCGGGGACGCCGGCGGACATGTCCGGCATCAGTTACGACCGGCTGGCGGCGGAGCTGGCTGTCCGGTGGCCCACCGCTGACGCGACGAGCCAGGGTGGCTACCGGTACCTCGACACCGAGTGCGAGGACGACGAGCAGTGGTCCTTCTGTACCGCGTCGGGGCGTGCGCAGTTCTCCGAGGCCGACCACAGCCCGGTGCCCGAGCCGACCGACGCGAGCTACCCGCTCGTGTTGACCACGGGCCGGCAGGCCGACGCCTACAACACGGGCGTGCGGACCCGCGGCGCGACCGCCGACGACCTGCCCGTCATGCGCATGCACCCCGAGACTGTCGGCGAACATATCGCGCAACTCGACCGGGGCCGGACCGTCGTCGAGTCGCGGCGTGGGCAGGTCACCGTCGAGGTACAACCCGACGACGGCGTCCCCCCGGGCGTGCTCTGGGTCGACATCCACAACCCCGCCGCAAACGAGCTGACGATCCCCGCGGTTGACCCCCAGTCCAGGGAGCCGAACTTCAAGCAGTGTGCGGTCCGGCTAACCGCACCCGAGCGCTCCTCGCCGGTGACCCACGACGGGGTCGCCCAGCCCGGCACTGTCGACATCGACGCCGCGGACTGGTAGCTCCGGCCCGCGCTGATTCTCACCCCCGTGTGTCTAGTCTGCGACCGACACCGCCGACCGAGCTGTGTCTCCAACGCTACGCCCCGCTTTTCACACATCTTTAATTTCTGCTCTCAAACACTGCAAATATCCCGCTGGTGGGCGCCATCTGGAGGGCTTTCGATTTGACCGACAAAAGTTGACGATTCTACATACAACGGGCTTATTACGTCTGAATAGCATGCAAAGAACCGTAGGAACCAAATGATTCGTGAATTAGTATCGGTCAAGGGGAACAGTTCCGAACGCAGTCGGTGGGCAGCGTGTCAGTGTGTCCACGTCGGGGATGTGGACCGCCCCGAACGGACGCCGGTAGCCACGGCCAGTGAGGAGGGTGTCGACGGATGAAAAGCCCGGTCCGGATGACAAAGTACCGGACGCTTCTGCTGGCGACTATCGGCTTCAACTTCTCGTTTCTGATCTGGTTTTCGTTTGCCCCGTTCACCGGGCCGATGGCCGAGGAGTTCGGTCTCAGCCCCGCCGAGATCGGTATCCTGGCGAGTGCGGCCATCTGGCTCGCCCCGTTCGGGCGCATTCTGACGGGCTGGCTCTCCGACCGGTTCGGCGCGCCGGCGGTGTTCGCGGTCGTACTGACCTACGTCGGGGTGTTCTCGATGTGGAGCGCGGTCGCCCAGAACTACACCGTGTTCTTCCTGACGCGGCTGATCGTCGCCACCGCGGGGATCACCTTCGTCATCGGTATCCAGCACGTCTCCGAGTGGTTCGAGGAAGGTGAACTCGGGCTGGCCGAGGGGGTCTACGCCGGGATCGGCAACGCCGGCGCCGCGGGCGGTGCGTTGCTGCTCCCGCGGGTGTTCGACACCGGGTGGAGCGGCCCCCTCTTCGAGGTGAACTGGCGGGCCGCCTTCTTCTACACCGGCGCCGTCTCGGTCCTGCTCGCGGCCGTCTACTACGTCTTTGGCGAGGCCGCAAAGACCGAGGAGAAACGCCAGGCCACCGCCGACAACGCCAGCTTCACGGGCTGGTTCTACACCGCCACCCGCTACGGGACGGTCGTGCTCGCGATGGCATACGTGATGACCTTCGGGCTGGAGCTGTCGATGAACGGCTGGCTGGCAACCTACTACCGGTTGGGCTTTGACACCCAGGACCTCGTGCTCGCCTCCACCTTCGCGGCCACGTTCTCGGTGGCGGCCGGCCTGCTCCGCCCTATCGGCGGGTACGTCAGCGACCTCGTTGCGCGCAAGGAGAAGGATATCCTCCCGGTATTCACCGGCCGGTACCGCGAGCAGTGGACGTTCGTCTCGCTGTGTTTCGTCGTGGTCACGATGGTCGGGATGACCGTTGCCGGGCTCTCCGGCCAGGTGTTGCTCGCTGTCGGGGCGGGCTTTCTGGTCGGGATGGGGTGTGCGTTCTCCGAGGGGGCCATCTTCGCGCAGGTGCCCGCGATGTTCCCCAACAGTTCGGGCGCGGTCGCGGGCGTGGTCGGCGGTGTCGGCACCGTCGGGGGGATCGTCTACCCACTGGTCTACGCCGCCCCGTTCCTGCCGAACCTCCACGTCGGGTACGCCGTCGTCGCGCTGTCGATGATCCCCATCGTCCTGCTCGCGGGGTGGGTGTTCCGGCCACACGTCGCCGAACGGGCGACCGAGGACGGTCTCGCCGTCGGGGACGACCCTGCGCCCGCGGCGGCCGACGACGACTGATCAGGGGTCGACTATCCGCATCCCCTCCCGGACGGGGTCGCGCTTGCCCAGCAGGGTGAGTCCGTCGCCGAGTTCGACCGCGAAGTCGGCGGTGGGGACGTGTGCCTCGCCGTCCCGGCTGACCAGTGCGACCAGACAGTCGTCGGGCAGCATCTGGCCGACCTCGCGGACGGGCTTGCCGTCGAATTCGGCGTTCGTGACCGTTACCTCCTGCACGTCACCGGTCTGGTCGACGCCGGTCATCCACTTGGCTATGGCCGGCCGCTCGATCTGGTTGTCGATGGCCCAGGCGCTGGCCATCCCGGCGTCGATGCTCCGGACGCCGAGGTCCTCGAAGGCGTCGACGTTGTCGGGGTTGTTCACCTTTGCGATGACCTGCTCCACGTCGAAGCTGGACTTCGATAGCTGTGCGACCAGCAGGTTTGCGTCGTCGTTACCGGTCGCGGCGACGACCACCTTGGCGTTCTCGGCGCCGGCCGAGCGCAGGACGTCTGTGTCGGTCCCGCTCCCCAACTCTACCTTGTACCCCTGGTTGCGGCGCTGTTCCACGACTTCCTTGTCGTTCTCCACGATGACGACATTCTCGCCCCGGTCCTCGAGGCGGTCGGCGAGCGCACGCCCCGCCTTCCCGCCTCCAACGATGATGACACGCATTGGTATCACGTCGAGATACTCCGCGATGTACCTGGCGAGACCGCCCTCGAAGGCGACCGTCGTCAGGATGACCAGAAACACCGTCCCGACGAGGATGTCCGCCTGGCCGACGAGGGCGTTCGCCTCTGTGGCCAGTGTCGCGGCCTCGCCGGGCAGGGTCGCCGGGTCCGCCCCCGCGACCGCCTCGACGCTCGTTCCGGCGACCTCGGCGGCCTCGCTCCGCAGCGCTCCCGCCTCGGTGCGCAGCTCCACGGCGAACAGCGTCGCCACGGAGGCCGGGATAATCCCCCGCGGGCCGACGGCGCTGATGAACACCCGCTCCCGGAAGGTAAACCGGTCACCGACCGTCGAGACGAACACCAGTACCGGCCGGATGACGAGCGCCACCGCGGCCGCGACGGCCAATTTGGCCGCTCCGAACTCCAGCAACACGTCGAAATCCAGCAGCGCCGCCAGCGCGATGAACACAAAGGAGAGCACGAGCAGCGTGATGTCGCCCTTGAACGAGGTGATCTCCTCCTCGTAGGGAACGCCGGCGTTGCCGAGCAGGATCCCCGCGGTGGCGACGGCGGCGACGCCGGCCTCGCTGAACTGCGCGTTGGCCACTGCGTAGGCGACGAGCGCCCCCGCGAGCACGAGCAACCGGGCGTTGCGGGGGGCGTCACCCGGCGAGAGGTCGATGAACCGGAGGATGTAGTAGACGACACCCGCTACGACCAGCCCGACGACGATACCGGTCCCGAGCCGCGAGGTAAAGTCGGCGAGGATTCCCGTTCCCGTACTGGTCGAGCCCGGCATGACCACTCCGAACGCGACGATGGCCAGGATGGCCGCGCTGACGTCGTTGATGATCCCCTCGGTCTCCAGGGCGACGGCCACCCGGTCGCGGACGGGAACGACCTCGAGGATTGGCGTGACGACTGTCGGCCCGGTCGCCACCAGCAACGAGCCGACGAGGAAGGCCAGCGGCCAGCCAGTCCCCAGCGCGAACCGGACCGCGATTGACGTCCCGACCAGGGCGATCGCTGCCCCGAGGGTCACCAGCCGGAGCGTCGCCGCGGGGGCCTCCCGGAGCCGGTCGATCCGCAGGTGGAAGGCCCCCTCGAAGACGATGATGGCGACCGCGAGCCCGACGATTGCCGGGAGCGCGTCCCCGAACGACCCGGGGGTGATGAGCGCCGCCCCCTCCGGGCCCAGCGCGATGCCGGCCGCCAGGTAGAAGATAATGCTGGGCACCTCGAGCGCGCTCGCGAGCACCTGTGCGACGACGCCGAGCGCGATGATGCCCGCGGTCAGCAGTATCAGTTCGGACGCGGCCATCTCCTGTGCCTGGCACGTCACCGCCCGGATGTATAAACGCCGCTGTTCTCCCCGGCGAGATGCTCTGAGTCCCGGGCTCGTCCCGGACACTGCCCAGTGGGCGCGGGGCCGGAACGACGTGGCGTCGACGCGGGGTCGGAGCGACACGGTTTTGCCCCGCGGCGGGGAAGCGAGGGCATGCTCAGCAGGCAGTTCGTCCGGGAGCACCCCGAGACGGTCCGGGACGCCATCGACAGGAAGGGCGTCACCGGGGTCGACCTCGACGAACTCCTCGCGGTCGACGAACAGTGGCGGGAGCTAAAGGCCCGCGGCGACGGGCTCCGCCAGAAGCGCAACGAGGTCTCCGAACGGATCGGCGAACTCAAACGCGAGGGCGAGGAGGAGCAAGCCCAGGAAGCAATCGAGCGCTCCCAGGACCTGAAAGCCGAACTGGCGGACGTCGAAGAAGCGGCTGACGACCTCGAGTCGCGACTGGAGGGTGTGTTGCTCGAACTGCCCAACGTTCCTCACGACTCGGTCCCGGTCGGCGACGGCGAGGCCGACAACGTCGAGCGCTACCGCGAGGGGTTTGCGGACCTGCGCGACCTGCCCGACCCGGTGACTCCCCACTACGACCTCGGGGAAGACCTCGATATTCTGGACTTCGAGCGCGGCGCGAAGGTCGCTGGCGGGGGGTTCCAGTTCCTCAAAGGCGAGGGTGCGCGCCTGGAGTACGCCCTGGTGCAGTTCATGCTCGACGTCCACCGCGAGCAGGGGTACACCGACGTCTTTCCCCCTATTCCGGTGAACTCGGCGTCGATGCGCGGGACCGGCCAGCTGCCGAAGTTCGCCGAGGACGCCTACCGCGTGGGCGCCCGCCCCGACGACGACTACGACGACGACGACCTCTGGCTGCTCCCGACCGCCGAGGTGCCGGTCACCAACATGTACCGCGACGAGATCCTGCTCGACGACGACCTCCCGCTCAAACACCAGGCCGTCTCGCCGAACTTCCGGCGGGAGGCCGGCGAGCACGGCACTGAGACCCGCGGCTACGTCCGGGTCCACCAGTTCAACAAGGTCGAACTCGTCAACTTCGTCCGCCCGGAGGAGAGCTACGACCGCCTAGAGGGGCTGCTCGCCGAGGCCGAGGCGGTCCTGCAACGCCTCGGGTTGCCCTACCGCGTGCTGACGATGTGCACCGGAGACATGGGCTTCACCCAGGCAAAGAAGTACGACATCGAGGTGTGGGCGCCGGCCGACGACATGCCAGAGGGCCCCGAGGCCGGCGGCCGGTGGCTCGAGGTCTCCTCGGTGTCGAACTTCGAGGCGTTCCAGGCCCGGCGGGCCGGGCTGCGCTACCGGCCCGAACGCCACGAGTCAGCCGACTACCTCCACACCCTCAACGGCTCGGGGCTCGCGGTCCCCCGGGTCCTGGTGGCGGTCCTCGAGTACTACCAGAATCCCGACGGGACCGTCACTGTCCCCGAGGCGTTGCGCCCGTACGTGGGCCAGGAGCGCATCGAGGGCCACGAGCCGGTCGGGGAGAGCGCAGTCGGGGCCGGCGACCGCGAGTGAGCGTGTCGGACGCGCCGGCGTGGCTGGCCCGGCTCAGTCGGTGTAGGTCCGCAGACGGACCATCTGGCCTCCCTCGAACGTGAACACGTCGACGAAGCCGGTTAGCTCTCGCCCGTCGGCCGCCAGCAGCCTGCCGCGGACGGCAACCTCCGTGGTGTCGGAGGGACTCTCGCCGAGCGGCTCGTTGCTCCCCGTCCGTCGGTAGACGCCGTCGACAGGGTGGGTCGTGTCGGTCGACGGGCGCTCCTCGCGCATGAACTGGACGAATCGCTCGCGGCCCTCCAGGGTCCTGTCCGGGCGTTCGTGGACGAACTCGGGTGCGAGCAGGGCCCCGAGCAGGTCGTAGCCGTCGCCGTCGAGCGCCCGGTAGTAGGCCCGGACCCGCGCGACGGGGCCCGCTGGAACGTCCGGTGTCATGGCGACCTGTCGTGCTCGTCGTCTTCGTCGTGCTCGTCGTCCGCTCCATACTCGTCGACGGCATCCGCTGCCCGGCTGCCTACCCCGCCGCCGACTCCGTCTCCGTCCGGGTCGGTCAGGTCGAGTTCGACCTCGCCCTCGACCGCCTCGGTGTCGCCGGCTGCCCCGCGGCTTCCGGGTCTGCTGCCCGCTGGACTGTCAGCACCGCCGAGTTGGTCCCGGCTCTGCTCCTCGAGTTCCGCGGCGATCTCCGCGAGCTCCGCGTCGTCTATCCCGTCGGCGCCGTCCGGGTCCCCGTCCTCGCTACCGCGGCTGTCGCTCCTGTCCGGTCCCTCGCCGCCAGCATCGCCCCCGTCGCTGCCGGCACTCCGGGTGCACCCCGCCGCCGCACCGGCCCCGGCGGATGCTGCAGGGCCGCTGTCGGGTGTCCCGTCCGCTGCGGGCTCGCTGTCTAGTCCGGGCTCCCCACCGGCCCCGCCGTGGACCGCCGGACCAGCCACAGCCTCGTCCTCTGGTCCGGTCCTGCTGGCGGGGCTCGGCGCGTCACCGCCCCCCGCCTCGCCACTGGCTGCCTCGCCCTCGGCCGCGGCGTCGTCGGGCGGGAACTCGTCCGGCGGGACCGGGTCGGCGATGCCACGGGCGGTCTCGAGCGGGGTCTCGGCGTCGGCCCGGAGCTGTTCGCCCTCCCGGCCCTCCCCGCTGGCGAAGGCGCCGGCGGACTGGGCGAGCCACTCCGCCGCCCGGCTGAGTTCCTCGGCTTTCCGCCCGGCGCGCTCGTAGTAGGCCTGGTGGCCGTCGCTGTCGGCGAAGCGGGCGGCGGTGTCGAAGGTGTCGGCAGCCTCGGTGAACTCCCCCTCCGCCTGCGTGAAGTCGTGTTGCGCCAGCAGCCACTCGCGGTCCTCGAATCCGGCCATCGCGCTGCTGAACGCCCGTCGCCCCTCGACGTAGTGGGCGTGGCCCACCCGGTAGCTGGCCAGCGACATCCCGCCGCCGCCGACACCCTCCACGGCGGCCCGCACCCGCCCGACGTCCGGGAGGTGGTCGAGGGAGTCGGCGGCCCAGGCGTACCGGACGGTCCCCTCCGGGTCGACGACGACGACGGCCCGGCGGGTCAGGTAGCCGTCGTCGTCGGCACCGACACCGTAAGCTTCGGTCACCTCCCCGTCGACGTCCGAAATCAGTGGCACGTGCAGGTCGTACTCGGCGGCGAAGGCGCGGTGGCTGTGGACGCTGTCGCCCGAGATGCCGAGGACGGCGACGTCTTTCTGCATCCTCAAGAGGTCGAGTTCGTCGAGGCCCGTCGACTGCCCGTCGCAGGCCGGGTTGAAATCACCCGGATAGAACCCCAGCACTACAACGTTTTCCTCGAGGTGGTCGGCCAGCCCGACCTCCCGGCGCTCCCCGTCGACGACGGCGGGCAAGCGGAAGTCGGGTGCCTGCTCGCCCTCTTCGATCATCACTCAGTTTACCCGTCATGTCCACTTAACTGTGCGGGACCGCTCGACGCGCCGGGCTGCGACCGGAGGCACCGCCCCGGGACGACGGGCGGACGGCTTTTGCCCGCCCACGCGGTAGGGTGCGTGTGCAGTTGCACGTCCGCTACGAGGGCGACGACGACCCCGAGAAGTGTACGGCCCGGCGGCTCGCCCACCTCGGACACGCGACCCTCCACCACTCGGCCCGGGAGACACCCCCTGGAGTCGTCCTCGACCCCTTCGCCGACCGGGCGCTCTCGCCGGCCGACGCCGGCCACGAGCGGCTGGTGGCGCTGGATTGCTCCTGGGAGACGGCTACCGACGAGGCCTTTCGGCTCGATGGCCCCCACCGCTCGCTGCCCTTCCTCGTCGCCGCAAACTCGGTCAACTACGGGACCCCTTTCCAGCTGAACACCGCCGAGGCTCTCGCCGCCGCGTTGACCATCTTCGGCCACCGCGGACAGGCCGAGGAGGTCCTGGAGACGTTCGCGTGGGGCGATACCTTCCTCGAACTCAACGCCGAGCCGCTGGCCCGGTACGCCGGCTGTGCCGACTCCGGCGAGGTGGTCGCCGTTCAGGACGACTATCTCGCCGACGCCGGTGACGCGGCCGCCGACGCCGGTGACGCCGACGCCGAGACCGACGTCCACGCTGCGGCCGAGGCCGACGACGCCGATGGATAACCGCCGCCTTAGCCGCCGTCCGTCTCGTTCCCGGCCGCTTCGCCGGGGTCGACGACCCGGGTGTCCTGGCCCCGCCTGACCGGGAGCCGCTCGACGACGGTGCCCTCCTCGTCAGTGAGGACGATGTCGTAGAGCACACGCTCGTCCGGAGCCTGCCCGTCGCCGTCGCCCCAGTCGGCCATCGTCGCGGACTACGGCCTCCAGCGAATGAACCGTGTGCATCCCGCCGGCACTGCCGGGGTGAACCACCGGACTTAACCGCACCAGCACAGTAAGTTCCTGCATGGCGAGTTTCGACAAGGCAGAGGAACGCATCTTCACGAAGCTGATCTGCATGCGCTGTAACGCCCGCAACCCCCAGCGCGCCGACCGCTGCCGGAAGTGTGGCTACGCCCGCCTCCGCCCGAAGGCCCGCGAGAGCCGTAGCGCCTGACTCCGCTTCTCCTGTCGTCACACTCGACGTTCTGGACTCGCTGGTCGGCCAGCCCTCCGGCTGCCGGCCGGAGACGAAGCGCCGTCTCCAGCCTGCCCTGTGTGCGCCGTCCGCCGATGACACCATTTGCCACCATTCACTGCCATTCAGCGCCACACTTTTGCGCTCGCGGGACCAACAAAGAGTCATATGGCCCATCAGTCCGCGAGGTCGCCGTCGCTTGCTCCCAGCCACAAGGGCGTGCTCTTTTGCCCCGTCTGTGGGCACGAGGACCACGTCGGCGGCGACTGGTCGGTCTACCCGACGCTCGACGGTGACGTCTACCGGTGTCCAACCTGCCACGAAACCGTCACTGTCCGCCCGGGCGCGCGGGACCACACACCCGTCGCACCCCTGGTTGCCCGCTCGGCCCGGGCCGCGTTCGCGTGGGTGCCGTGTCTCGAGCTGGACCGTGACCCGGACCTCAACAGTCGTCCCCGCGACCCGCAACTCTAGCCGTCCGGGTACTTTGGCTCGCGCTTTTCGGCCCGCGAGAGCGCCGTCTCCACAACGTCACGCACGTCGCCGTGGAAGACACCGCCGTGGCCGGCGTACATGTGCTCGACACCTGCCGGCAGCCGCTCGAGCAGGTCGTCGATGCTCTGGACGAGCCGGTCGCGGCTCATCCCCGGGTAATCCGTCCGGCCGAAGCTCCCGTAGTCGAAGGCGCCGTCGTCGTGGACCACTACATCGCCCGAGAACAGCGAGTCCTCGCCGACGAAGGAGACGTGGTCGTCGCCGTGGCCCGGCGTGTACACCACCTCGCAGGGCTCGTCGCCGACGAGCACCTCGTCACCGTCGGCCAGCCCGTGGGTCCGGGCCGGGTGGTCGGCGTAGGCGTGACAGTCCGCGCCGAAGGCCTCGAGGAGTTCGTCCAGGGACTCGACGTGGTCGCCGTGCTGGTGGGTGAGGACTACTTTCGAGAGCTGGTCGGTGTGCTCGCGGACGGCGTCGACGACCCCCTCCATCGCGCCGGCGTCGACCATCGTCGGCTCCGCACCCAGCGCGAGGTAGGCGTTGCAGGTGAACGTCTCCGCATCCGCCGTGACGTTGTGAACCTCCATACCCGGCTCGAGGGGCGGCGCCGGCTTGAAACCACGGCACGGCCACGCGCTCGCTGTAACCCCACCCGGGCCAAACAGCAACCGATCGGTCGGGAGACGACCCGCTTCGAGGGGACGGTCAAAGCCATCCTCGGGTTCGAGGACCTCACCTTCCACGCTCCCGTTCAGACCGGAGACACAATCGCCGTCGTCGCGACCGTCACGGAGAACGCCGACCCGGGAGACCGGTCCAGCGACGACGCCGGCCGTCTGACCGTGGAGTACGACATCCGGAACGGCGACGACGAGACTGTTTGTCACGGAACGGGGCTGCGAGACCAGTTCGTATCCCCCGATCGATTTTTTACCCCGACACTCCAACAGCTACGTGTATGGGATTCGGGAGTTACGACGAATCCGAACAGGACAACCAGGAGTACACCGCCAACTACGACGAGGACGACGGCGTGTCGGCCGAAGAGAACGCACACGACGGTGACGTCGAGTTCGAGTTCACCGCCTCGAACGACGAACTCCTCGACCGGCTCGAAGACATCAAGGACAACACGTGAAAGCCGGGGTTCGCGCCCTCGGCGTGGCCGAATCCGCCACCGGCTCGCACAGCACGGTCGCGGGTAGCGTGGTCCGCGCCGACCGCGTTGTCGACGGGTTCGCGTTCGACCGGTGGGCCGTTGGCGGCCGCGACGCGACCGATACCGTCGTTGCCCTCCTCCGCCGCCTCGACCGTCCCGACGTGCAGTACCTGCTCCTCTCGGGTATCGCCCCCGCCTGGTTCAACGTCCTCGACCTCCACCGGATCCACGACGCGTCGGGGCTCCCGGCGCTGTCGGTCTCCTTCGAGGACAGTCCCGGTCTCGCCGACGCCATCCGCGGGGAGTTCGAGGACGCCGCCCGGCGGCGCCGGCTGGCGACCTACTACGCCCAGCCCGACCGCCGCCGCGTCGAGGTCGGTGGGGAGACCTGCTGGGTCAGAGCGGTCGGCTGCCCGGAGCCCGCCGGTGTCGTCAGGGCCTTCACGCCCGAAGGTGGCCGGCCGGAGCCGCTCCGGGTCGCGCGCCTGGCCGCCCGCGCTGCCGACACCGCCGGGGTCGCCGACGGGAAGAGTCGGTGACTCTTAGTCGCCCCCGCCCGTCACGGTCGTATGGACTGTGATGTGACCGACTGCGAGCGGTGTCCCGCCCTCGTTGGCTCGCGCTCGCAGATCGTCAACGGGGTCGGTCCCGCCGACGCGGACCTGCTGTTTGTGGGTGAGGCTCCCGGCGAGCGCGAGGACGAGCGCGGGGAGCCTTTCGTCGGTCGAAGCGGGGACGTGCTCGACGAAGGCCTCCGCGAGGCCGGTCTGGCCCGTGTGGATGTCCGGATCACCAACTGTGTGCGGTGTCGGCCGCCCGACAACCGGAACCCGCGGATGTCGGAGCTGGAGAGCTGCCGCGAGCACCTCCAGGCCGAACTCGCGGCCGTCGACCCCGCGCTGGTGGTTGCGCTGGGGAAGGTACCCGCCGAACACCTGCTCGACCGCGAGGTGGCCGTCACGGGCGAGGCTGGCACCATTCACGAGACCGACCTGGACACGGTCCGTCGGGTGCTCGTGTGCGTGCACCCTGCGGCGACGCTGTACGACCGGAGCCAGGAAGACACCTTCACGGCGGCGCTCGCGACTGCCGCCGACTACGCCGGCGACGGCGGCCAGTCGACCTTCGGGGAGTTCTAGTTCTTCTCGCCGCTGTCGCGGTCGATCCCGAGCCACTTGCCCGGCGATGCAAGGTCACGCAGGCCGTCCAGGAAGCCCTTGCCCTCGTGTTCGCTGGGGCGGAGTCGCGCGCGGATGCGCGAGGAGAGCAATTCGATGGAGAGGACGACCAGGAAGACCATAATGATCCCCGCGGCGGTGTTCTGGAACTGGAACAGGTCCTGCTGGTTGCGGACGTACAGCCCCAGGCCGCCGGCACCCACGACACCCAGCGAGATGGCGATGCGGGTGTTGATCTCCAGGATGTACAGCGTCCAGGCGATGTACGAGCGGGAGACCTGACTCAGCATGCCGAAGCCGACCGTCTGGGCGCGGGAGGCGCCGGTTGACTGGATCGCCTCGATCGGTCCCTCCTCGATCTCCTCGAGTTCGTCGGTGAACAGCCGCCCGAGGTTCCCGACGGTGTCGGTGGCGATGGCCAGCACCGCCGTTGCCTGGCTCGGTGGGCCGAACGGCACGAACAGGAAGATCCAGACGATCGCGGGGATCGCTCGGATGGCGCTCATCACCCCCCGGAAAATGAAGTTGAACGGGAAGGGAGTTACCTGCTCGCTGCCCAGCACGCCGAGCAACAGCGCCGGCAGGAAGCCGAGCACCGTCCCCAGGAAGCCGAGCAACAGCGTCACGATCGCAGCCCGAATGAGGGTCAGCCGGGGCGAGTCCAGACTCTCCACGAGCCGTCCGGGCTCGGCGAAACTCGCCCAGATGCCCTCTAGCCCCGTGACCCCGTTGTCGACCGTATAGACTGTCATCGCCTCGAAGTTCGGGGGGAAGAAGGCGGCGATGAAATCGAGGAAGTTCGGGAAGCCGTCGACGATCTCGTCGATTTCGAAGTTGACGAACCCGAGCCCGAAGTAGGTGACCACGAGGACGGCCACGAGCAGCCCGAGCGCCAGCCCCTGCTTGATCCGGCGGGACCGTTTGAGCTTTCCGAGTTGGGCGTCGATAGCGGGAATGCTCACGAGCCCTCACCCCCGACCGACTCCGCGGGCTCGGCCGCTTCGGCTG
This sequence comes from uncultured Halobacteriales archaeon, assembly GCA_964583735.1. Classification (GTDB taxonomy): domain Archaea; phylum Halobacteriota; class Halobacteria; order Halobacteriales; family Haloarculaceae; genus Salinirussus. The sequence continues at coordinate 16,017 of CAZOWU010000002.1, forward strand.
CCTCGGCCGTCCCCGCGGACTCGCCCGACCCGGTCGGGGGGGTGTCGGCGGGTCCGTCACGCTCGGCGGGCTCCGGCGGGACATCCCCGGCCGTGGAGACTGCCTCGTCGCCGGCACCCTCGCCGTAGTAGATCTCGTCGACGACGTCCATCGTCAGGTCGTCCCGGTCGCCGTCGAAGATGACCTCGCCGCCGCGGATCCCGAGAAACCGGTCGCCGAACTCCCGGGCAATGTTCACCTGGTGGAGGCTGGTAACGGCAGTCAGGTCCCGCTCCTGTGCGGCCTGTCTCATGTAGCCCATCACGTCCCGTGCCGCCTTTGGGTCGAGACTCGCCACCGGCTCGTCGGCCAGCAGGAGGCCGGGTTGCTGGACCAGCGCGCGGGCGATCCCTACCCGCTGTTTCTGCCCGCCGCTCATCGAGCCGGCGCGCTGGCCGGCTTCCTCCAGCAGGCCGACCGTCTGTAGCGCCTCCAAGGCGGCCCGCTTGTCGTCGGTCCGCTGCCAGGTGAGGGTGCTTCGGAGGAAGCCGTTGCGCGCGAGCGCCCCGGTCAGGGCGTTCTGGAAGGCGCTCATGCTCTCGATGAGGTAGTGTTCCTGGAACACCATCCCCACCTCCTCGCGGGCACCCCCGGGGACCTCGCCGTTGATCTCGATTGTCCCCTCAGTGGGCTGGGTCAGCCCGTTCAGCACCCGCAACAGCGTCGACTTTCCCGCCCCTGAAGGCCCCAGGAGGATGACGAACTCCCCCGCTTCGATCTCGACGTCGATCCCCTGGAGTGCAACGGTGTCCTCCCCGTAGATTTTCGTGACGTTGTCGAAGGTGACGGCGGGCATGGGTTGTGGTGTGTGCGAGAACCGTTACGGCCCTAATTAAAGAAGTCTGGGTCGATGCCCAGCGTCTCGGCCTTGTCGGCGACGAGCTGGTAGTCCTCGTCCGAGGCCTCGCGGACGTCGCCGAACCAGAGGTCGTCGTCGGTGCCCTCCTCTTCGTCGGCGCCGTAGTAGATGCTGTCGGGTCCTTCGAGGAAGGCCTGCTGGACGGCGTCCTTGGACTCCTGGGGGAGCTGCGGGCTCACGACGATGGGTGCCCGCGGGATGCCCGAGTCCTCCTCGAGCGTGGTCGCGACGTTCTGCCACTCGTCGGGCGAGGGGCCGGTGCCGGTGTCCCGGACGAACCCGCCCATCCCGGCGGCGTCGACCTGCCCCTGCTCCAGCAGCGTGTACGACTGGACGTGCCCGCCGGCGAAGCGCGGGTTGAATCCGGCCTGCGAGCCGTTGCCCTCCGGGAGTTCGCCGATGTCGATGCCCGCCTCGGCCATCGTGGCGACCGGGAACAGGAAACCGCTGGTCGACAGCGGGTCGCTGAAGGCGACGTCCTTCCCTGCGAGGTCCGCGACGGAGCTGATGTCGCTGTCGTTGGGAACGGCGATGAGGCTCTTGTACGTCCAGCTGCCGTACCCGAAGCGCTGGAGGATGATCTCGGAGTTGCCGGTCTGGTTGCCGACGACGGCCGCCAGCGGGCCCGTCTCGGCAACGTCGGCCGTTCCCTGTCCCAGCGCCTGGATGACGGCGCTGTAGTTGGTGCCGATGTTCATCGTCGCCTCGAGCCCGTCGGGGGTGTCGTGGTTCTCCGTGACGTAGCTCTCGATGTGGTCACGCAGCGGTGCGTACTGGACCTCGAGCTGTTCCTGTGGGACGCTCGGCGAGATGTTGAAATTGATCTCCCCGTCGCCACCGAACGTCGCCGCCGGTTCCTCCATGTCGTCGCTGTCACTGCCGTCGTCGCTGCCACTGCCGCCGTCGCTGCCACTACCGCCGTCGCTGTCACTGCCGCCATCGCTGCCGCTCCCGCTGCTGTCGCCGCCTCCCCCCCCATCGCTGTCGGTCGAGCCATCGTCGGTTTCGTCGCCGCCACCGGTACAACCGGCGATCACTGTAGCAGTGCCCAACGCGCCCGCACGCTTGAGGAAGGTTCTCCTGTCTCGCATATTCACACGGCCGGCTTTTCCGGTTAAAACGGTTCATATGTTCAGTATATATTGGAACTAAATTCTTGAGATATCTATATATCTATGTAGAGTATGTAGGGTAGGCAGCTGACCTGTTGCTCCCGGTGGAGGGGCCCGCCAGCCGGCTCGGCAGGGGCGCGAGACGGGCCGGAAGCCGAAGCGACTTATCGACCCTCCGCGTACGCCCAGGCATGACCGTCGAGGTGGCCGTCGTCGACTACGGGCTCGGGAACCTCCGCAGCGTCACCCGCGGGCTGGAGCGGGCCGACGCCGCCGTGACCATCACCGACGACCCGACAGCCCTGGCGAGCGCGGACGGCATCGTCCTGCCCGGCGTGGGTGCGTTCAGTGAGGGGATGGACAACGCCGGCCCGTTTCGGGACGTCCTCGTCGAGGAGGCCGAGGCCGGCACGCCCCTGTTCGGCATCTGTCTGGGGATGCAGATGTTGCTGACAACGAGCGAGGAGGCCGACCACGCCGGCGAGGGCGACGCGGAGGGGCTGGCCCTGATCCCGGGGACGAACCTCCGCTTTCCCGACACGGTAAAGGTGCCACAGATGGGCTGGAACGACCTCGCCGTCGAGCGCGACCACCCGCTGGTCACCGGGGTCGACAGCGCGGGGTCGCCGACCCCGCGGGGAGACGGGCCCCGCGGCGGGCCCGTCGACGGGGAGTACGCCTACTTCGTCCACTCCTACTACGCCGAGCCAGACGACGGGGCTGCGGTCGTCGCAACCACCGACTACGGCGGCCCCTTCGCCAGTATCGTCGCCAACGAGGCCGGCAACGTCTTTGGCACGCAGTTTCACCCGGAGAAATCCGGCGAGACCGGACTCCGGATCCTCCGGAACTTCGTCGGCATCTGCGCCGAGCGGTGAGCTGCGGACACCCGCGCCCCGCACCGCTACCCACCCACTACTTATTGTGGTCCCGGGTCAAGCGCCGACCATGCACGGGCCTCGCGACCGACCCGGGGTGGTCGGGTCGTGACCCGCGACGCCGGCTGGGACGGCTGCCGGCGGGCTGCCGACGTGCTCCGGAAGCTCGGGGTCGCTCCGGACCGCCTCCAGACGCTGCTGACCGCCGAGGTCGGCCACACCGAAAGCGAGGTTGTCTACGAGGAGAACACGCTCGAACTCCGCCACTACGAGCCCGACGAGCGCCGCCACGGGACCCCGATTCTCGTCGTCTACGCGCTGGTCAACCGCCCGTATATCCTCGACTTGCAGCCCGACCGCAGCGTCGTTCGCCGCCTGCTCGAGGGGGGGTTCGACGTCTACCTGCTGGACTGGGGTGAGCCGACCCGCCTGGACGTCAGCCTCGACATGGGCGACTACGTCGGCCGGTATCTCGACAACGTTGTCGACGCCGTCTGCGACCACGCCGGCACGGAGGCGGTCCACCTGCTCGGTTACTGCATGGGCGGGACGATGGCGCTGATGCACACCGCCCTGGCCGGCGAGCGTGTCCGGACGCTCGGCCTGATGGCGACGCCAGTTGCCTTCGACGGCACCGGCGGGATCCTAGAGCGGTGGGTGACTTACTTCGACCCGGAGGTGGCCGTCGAGACGCTCGGGAACATGCCCGCCGAACTGCTGTCGATAGAGTTCTCGATGATGAACCCGGTCGACCAGTACCTCACCAAGTACGTCCACCTCTACGAGAATATCGAGGACGACGCGTTCGTCGAGAACTTCGCCCGGATGGAGCGGTGGATCTGGGACGGGGTCGACGTCGCCGGCGCCGCCTTCGCCGAGTTCGTCGGCGAGGTGTACAAGGACAACAACCTCGCCGCCGGCGAGTACGACCTCGACGGCCGGCCGGTCGACCTCGCGGACATCGAGGTGCCACTGCTGACGGTCGTCGGCGAGCACGACCACATCGTCCCCGCCGACTCCTCGCGACCAGTCGTCGACCTGGTGGGCAGCGAGGACACCCGCCTCGTCGAGTTCCCCCGGGGCCACATCGGCATCTCCGTCTCCGGGAAGGCCCACGACCGGCTGTGGCCCGAGGTGTGCGAGTGGTACGCTGCCCGGGGTGCTGCCGGGGTGGACGATGTGGACGCTGACGGCGTGGAGGCCGCCGAAGAAGACGCCGACAAGCTACCGGTCGACGGGACGGAGGCCGACGAGGCGGCCACGGCCCGCGCGGCCGTCAGCGCGGTGGCCGAGCGGGCACAGGCAGCCGGGAGCGCACGCGAGGCGGGGTCCGGTGCCGGGGCTGTCGACGACGCCCCCGACGTCGAGACGGTCGAGGGGGTCGGACCGACCTATGCCGGCCGGCTCCGGGAGGCAGGCATCGAGACGATTGCGGACCTCGCCGACCACGACGCCCAGTTGCTCGCGGCGGTGGCCGACGCTCCCGAGGGTCGTGCCAAGCGGTGGCTGGAGCGGGCCGCAGAGCGCGGGCAGTAGTGGCAGCCCGGTAGCGCCGGCCGCTCTGTGTCAGCGTGTCAGTAGTGGATGCTCCGGTCCAGTGCCCCCATTGCGGCCTCGTGGACAGCCTCCGAGAGCGTCGGGTGGACGTGGACCGTCGCCGCGAGGTCCTCCAGCGTCGCGCCCATCTCGATGGCCAGGGTCACTTCCGCCACCAGCTCCGACGCCTCCGGGCCGACGACCTGTGCGCCCAGGAGGAAGCCGTGTTCCCTGTCAGCCACGACGCGGACGAACCCCTCCCGCTCGTTCAGCGTCAGCGCCCGGCCCGAGGCCCGCAGCGGCATCTCGCCGACCGCGGGCTCGAACCCCTCCTCGCGTGCCTCCTCGTCAGTGAGGCCGACCGTCGCTATCTCGGGGTCGGTGAACACGGCCGCGGGGATGGCCTGGCTGTCCAGCGCGGCGGGCTGGCCGTCGATGACCTCTGCGGCGACCTCCCCCTCTCGGAAGGCGGCGTGGGCGAGCATCGGGTCGCCGGCCACGTCCCCGACCGCGAAGACGTTCTCCCGGGTCGTCCGGCCCTGCTCGTCGGTGACCACGAACCCGTCTTCGTCAGTCTCGACGCCGGCCGCCTCGATGCCGACGGTGTCGGTGACGGGCTCGCGGCCGACCGCCACCAGACACCGCTCGGCGGTGACCGTGTCGTCGCCGGTTTCCAGGCGGACGTCGCTCCGGCGCTTCTCGCAGCTCTCGACGCCCTCGCCAAAGCGGAAGTCGACGCCGACGTCTTCGGCTCGCTCGCGGACCACCTCGGTCAGGTCGTTGCCGTAGCCCGGCAACGCCTCGTCCAGCTGTTCGAGCACGGTGACGTCGGCCCCGAGTTTCGCGTACACTGTCGCAAGCTCCATTCCGATGTAGCCGGCGCCCACGACCGCGAGCGAGTCGGGAACCGTCTCCAGCGCGAGCGCCCCCTGTGAGGAGAGCACGCGGTCGCCGTCGAAGGACATGAACGGGAGCTCGACCGGTCGGCTCCCGGTCGCGACCACGGCGTGCTCGAAGGAGACGGTCTCGGACCCCTGGCCCTCCCCGTCGTGGATGACCCGCACTTCTTCGTCGGAGTTGAACTCCGCCCGGCCCTCGACGACTGTGACGCCCGCCCGCTCGAGCAGCGACTCGACGCCGGCGGTGAGCCGGCCGACGAGCCGGTCTTTCCAGCCGACCATCGCCGCGAGGTCGACCGCCGGCTCCGCGTGGACGCCCAGCCGCTCGGCAGCCCCCGCCTGGTGGGCGATGTCCGTCGCCGAAATGAGCGCCTTCGACGGGATACACCCCTCGTTGAGACAGGTGCCGCCGACTGCCGCCGCCTCCACGAGGGTCACGTCGTGGCCCAGCTGGCCGGCACGGATGCCGGCGACGTACCCGCCTGGGCCGCCCCCGATGACTAACACCTCGGTCCCTGTCGTGACGTCTCCGACGACCATTGCCGGCACTCGTGGCGGCCGGAACTTCAGTCTGTCCCGCCCGACAGCCGCCGTTCGCCCGGTCTCCCGCAGACCCGACCGTATATGTGTCCGCCCCGCGACACTGTCGCCGATGCGTGAACGCCGCCGGGTACTCGCCGTGACGTCGACGGCGCTCTTTTTTTCGGTACTCGTCTGGTTCAACTACTCGGCGGTGCTCCCGCTGGTGGTCGAGGAGTGGGGGCTCTCGGGGCTGGAGGCGGGGGTGGTCTTCGGGGCCTTCCAGGCCGGCTATCTCGTGGCGGTCCTCCCGGCCGGCCGGCTCGCGGACCGCTACTCCCCGCGGTGGGTCATCGCCGTCGGCGCGACCGGGACTGCCGTCCCCAGCCTCGTTTTTGCCGCTCTCGCGGACGGGGTCGTCCTCGGCAGCCTCCTGCGCTTTCTCTCCGGGCTCTTCGTCGCGGGGGTCTACGTCCCCGGGATGCGCTTCGTCAGCGACTGGTTCCCCGAGGGTGTTCGCGGTCGGGCTCTGGGGCTGTACATCGGGACCTTCGAACTCGGCAGCGGCCTCTCGTTTGTCTTCGCGACCCTCGCCGCCGAGGCTGTCGACTGGCGGCTGGCTATTGCGGTCACGAGTGTCGGCGCACTGGGCGTCGCGCCGCTCGTGCTCGGGCTCACGCGGGACAGCCCAACGGCCGAATCGGCCGCCGCGGGGTTCGACCCCGCTGTCCTCCGGAACCCCGAGTACCTCGCCGCAGTCAGCGTCTACGCCTGGCACAACTGGGAGCTGTTCGGCGTCCGGAACTGGCTGCTGGCCTTCCTGGCGGCGGCGCCCGCCTTCGCCGCGACCGGCTCGCCGGTCCTCCCTGGACTCGTGGTCGGCGCCTCCATCGTCGCCAGCGGTGCCGGCGACGCGCTGGGCGGGCGTCTCAGCGACGCGATCGGCCGGCCAGCCACTATCGCGACCGGCCTCGCCGCCAGCACACTCCTGAGTGCGACCTTCGGCCTGCTCGGCGGCCTCCCGCTGGCGGCGCTGGTCGCGCTCGCCGTCGGCTACGGGCTCGTGCTCGCGGTCGACAGCGCCCCGACCTCGACGCTGGTGACCGAGGTCGTCCCCGACGAGCACGTCGGCACCGCACTCTCGGTCCAGTCACTCGCCGGCTTCTCGACGACGGTGGTCTCGCCGGTCGTCTTCGGGCTGGCGCTGGACCGGGCGGGCTACGCAGCCGCCTTCCCGACGCTCGCCGCCGGTGGGCTGCTCGGGTTGTGCTCGGTCGGCGCGCTCGTGTGGGTCCGCGGGCGGTGACCGCCTCCGCGGCCGTCGCTGCCGCTCACTCAAGCAGCAACAGCGACGGCTCCTCGAGGGACGCCATGACGGTGTTGGCAAAGCGGGCGGCGTCGGCCCCGTCGATGACCCGGTGGTCGATCGACAGCGAGAGCGGCAGCGTGTGGCGCGCCACGACCTCCTCGTCGACCACCACGGGTCGCTTGGCGAGTTCGCCCAGCCCGAGGATCGCCGTCTCCGGGTGGTTGACGATCGGTGAGGCGTACTCGCCGCCGACCGCCCCGAAGTTGGTCACCGAGAAGGTGCCACCCTGCATCTCGTCGGGTGACAGCTCGCGCGCTCTGGCTCGCTCGACCAGGTCCGCGACCTCTTCTGCGAGTGCCAGGATCCCCTTCTCGCCGACTCGCTCGACCACCGGCACGAGCAGGCCGTCGTCCGTGGCCGTCGCCACCCCGACGTTCGCGGCGCCGTGGTAGACGATCTCCGCCGCGTCCTCGTCGAGCCGGCTGTTCAGCACGGGGTGCTCGCGGAGGCCGGCGGCGACGGCCTTCAGCACGAACGGGAGGTAGGTCAACCGGACGCCGCGCTCCTCGGCGGGCCCGCGCAGCCGCTCGCGGGTCTCGACGAGTTCGGTCACGACGACGCTGTCGTGGTGGGTCGCCCGCGGGACGGCGTCGTCCGCGGCGGCCATCCGCTCGCCGATGGTCCGGCGGACCCCCCGGTAGGGCTCGCGCCGCTCGCCAGTCGGGGAGCCGACGCCGGCGGGCTCGGCGCCAGCCGTCGGTTCGGGCGCTGCCTCGGCACCCAGCCCGGCTCCGCTCGCGGCCTCACCTGCCTCGACCGGCTCCGCCCCGGACCGGGTCTCGGCGTACGTCTGGACGTCCTCGGCGTCGACGAAGGGCTCGCCTTCGCGAGTCCTGTCGGTGGGAACGCTGTCGATGTCGACGCCCAGCTCGTCGGCCAGCGCCCGCGTCGCCGGCACTGCGAGCGTCCGGTCGCGGTCGGCCGCACGCTCGTCTGCCGCTGTGGGCGCAGCAGCCCCGCCGGCCGCAGCCGCTCCTCCGTCGTCACTTCGCGGTCTGACGGCTGCCGCTGGCCCGTCGCCAGCCGCGCCAGCCGTCTCGTCGCCTGCAGTGTCCGCCGTCGCGCTCGCCTCCGCCGTACCCACTTGGGCGTCACTCCCGCTCCCGTCCGCGGCCGCGCGGACGTCAGCTTCGACGACGCGGCCGCCCGGCCCGGAGCCGTCGACGGCCGCGAGGTCGACACCGAGTTCCCGGGCCAGCCGCCGCACGCTCGGCGAGGCGAACACGCGGCCGCCGGCCCCGTTGCCCTCGGGTGCCGTCTCGGCGGTCTCGGCTGCCGGCTGCTCCCCGTCGGCTGGAACCCCCTCCTGGGGTTCGGCCTCGGCCTCGGCGTCCTCCTCGATGGTGATAACGACCTCGCCGACGGGGACGACCTCGCCCACTTCGGCGTGGAGTTCCCGGACGACCCCGTCGACGGGCGAGGGCAGGTCGACAATGGCCTTGTCGGTCTCGACCTCCGCGAGGACGTCGTCCTCGGTGACGCGGTCGCCGGGTTCGACGTGCCAGGCGACGACTTCCCCCTCGCTGACGCCCTCGCCGACGTCGGGCAGTTCGAACTCGAACATCAGTACTCGGCCGTCTCGCGGATTGCGTCCCCGACCCGCTCGGCTTCGGGGAGGTAGTACTCCTCCAGGGCGTACAGCGGGAACGGGACGTCAAAGCCCGTGACCCGGCGTATCGGCGCCTCCTGGTAGAGCACCTGCTCCTGGAGGGTCGCGGTGACCTCGCCGGCGAGCCCGCCCGCCCGGTGGGCCTCGTGGACGACGACCGCCCGCCCGGTCTTCTCGAAGGATGCCCGGACCGTCTCGCGGTCCATCGGCGAGAGCGTCCGGAGGTCCACCACCTCCGCGTCGACGCCCTCCGCGGCTAGCGCCTCGGCGGCGTCGAGCGTCGGGCGGGTCATCGCCCCCCAGGTGAACACCGAGACGTCCGTCCCCTCGCGGCGCACGGCTGCCTCGCCCAGCGGGAGCGTGTAGGTCTCGTCGGGCACCTCGCCACGGAACGCCCGGTAGACCTTCTTGGGTTCGAGGAAGACGACGGGGTCCTCGCTGCGGACCGCCGCAGCGAGCAGCCCCTTCGCGTCGTGGGGGGTCGAGGGGACGACCACCTTCAGCCCGGGGATGTGCGCGAGCACTGCCTCCGTCGACTCGGAGTGGTGCTCGGGTGCGCGGATCCCGCCGCCGTAGGGCGCCCGGAGCACGAGCGGGCAGGTGAACCGGCCCCGGCTCCGACTGCGCAGCCGGGCAGCATGCGAGACCAGCTGGTCGTAGGCGGGGTACAGAAAGCCCATGAACTGGACCTCAGCGACCGGCCGCATCCCGAAGGCCGCCAGGCCGACCGCGGTGCCGACGATGCCCGACTCCGCCAGCGGCGTGTCGACCACGCGCTGGTCGCCGAACTCCTCGATCAGCCCCTGGGTGGCCCGGAAGACACCGCCGTTCTCGCCGACGTCCTCGCCCATCACGAGCACGTCCTCGTCGCGGGCGAGTTCGCCGTACAGGCCGTCCCGAACGGCTTGAACGAGCGTGAGATTCTGCGTGCTCCCGCCGGGGGCCGCCCCGTCGGTACCGGTGTTGGCCCCGCCCTCCGCGTCCGCGCGGGTGTCGCTCTCCGCGTCCCCGTCGGCGCCGGTATCAGTGCTCATTCGAGCAGGTCACCCCCGTGGCGCGCCTCCAGGTCACGGAGATACTCCAGTTGCGCTTCGAGCCGGTCGGGCATCCCCTCGTAAACGTTTGTGAACATCTCCTCGATGTCGGGGCGTTCGTGGGTCTCGGCGGCGTCGATGGCGTCGGCGACCTCTTCCTCGACAGCGGTCTCGATGGCGTCGACCCGCTCGTCGCCCAGCAGGCCCCGCTCGCGGAGGAAGGTCTCCATCCGCGGGATCGGGTCCAGCCGGCGCCAGCGCTCGACTTCCTCCTCCTCGCGGTAGACCGTCGGGTCGTCGGCGGTGGTGTGGGCACCGAACCGGTACTGGACGGCCTCGACCATCGTCGGTCGGGTCGCCCCGCCGACCTCGGGGTCGCCGCCCTCGCCACTCCGGGCCTTCTCGACGGCCTCCGCCGTGACTTGGTACACCGCCAGCGGGTCCATCCCGTCGACCTGCACACCCTCGAAGCCGTAGGCCTCTGCCTTCTGGGCCAGCGTGGCG
>CAZOWU010000003.1:0-6092 GCA_964583735.1 uncultured Halobacteriales archaeon
ACTCGCGGGTGAGCCGGTCGTAGACCACCCAGTCCAGCCCGACGAACAGCCGGACGAACTCCAGGGCAATCGCGACGGCCGCGCCCGCGGCGACCAGGTACTTGATCGTCTGCCACTCGACGATACCGGCCAGGTACAGCCCCGGTACGGCGACCCCGCTGACGTGTGCGAGCCGGCGGCCGTAGTCCATCCCTCAGCCGAGGTCCCCGAACCCGATATCGCCGTCCCGGAGCGCCCGCAGCCTGTCGGGCAACTCCTCGACTGCGACCCGGTGCTGGACGGTCGTGTCGCGCTCCCGGACGGTGACAGTCCCCTCCAGGCCCGGACTGTCACCTTCGCCGAGAGTGTCGTAGTCGACGGTCACACAGAAGGGGGTACCGACCTCGTCCTGCCGGCGGTAGCGGCGGCCGATGGCGCCGGAGTCGTCGTAGGTCACGGATAGCCCTGCCGCACGCAGACCTGCGGCGACCTCGTGGGCTCGGTCGCCCAGCCCGTCGCGGTCCATCAGCGGGAAGACACCAACTGTCGTCGGGGCGAGTGCCGGCGGGAGCGAGAGGTAGGTCCGCTCCTCACCGTCGACCTCGTCGGCCCGGTAGGCGTGTGCGAGGACGGTGTAGACGAGCCGGCCCACGCCGAACGAGGGTTCGACGACGTGTGGCGTGACCCGCTCGCCGGCTTCGGTGACCTCCTCGACCGCGAAGCCGGTCTGCTCGACGGGGACTGTCCGCTCCCCGCCGTTGACCTCGACGGTCACCGTCTCGCCTTGGAAGGCGTCGGGGTCGCGGGCGGCGAGGTCGGCCAGCGCCTCCGCGACCGCCTCCGCCTCGCCGCCGAACTCCGGCCCGAGCTCGCTCATGTCCGGGTCGACAGCCGGGCGCTCGACGGTGACCGGTTCGTCGTACTGTTTGAACACGTCGTAGTCCTCGCCGGAGTGGGTGGCGTGGTTCGTCAGGTCGTAGTCCCCACGGTAGGCGAAGCCGGTGACCTCGACCCAGTCGCCGCCGATCTCGGTTTCGGCGTCCCAGCAATCCGAAGCGTAGTGGGAGAGCTCCCCGGGGAGGTGTTGGCGGTAGCGAAAGCGGTCCATGTCGATCCCGACCCGCTCGTACCACCCCTTCGCGACCCCCAGGTAGAAGGCAACCCACTCGCTTTCGACGACGCCCTCGTCGACGGCCTCCCGGACGGTCATCCCGACAGGGTCGCCGGTACCGTCCTCGCCCTGGGCAAGCTGTGCCTCGGCGGCGTACAGCGGGAGTTCCACGTCCGCGACCCGCGCCAGCGGCGGCTCGTCGGTCTCGGGGTCGATGAAATGTTCGAGTTCGGCCTGGGTAAACTCCCGGACCCGCACCAGCGACTTCCGGGGGCTGATCTCGTTGCGGTAGGCCTTCCCGACCTGTGCGACGCCGAATGGCAGCTGGGTGCGGGCGTACTCCGCGAGCTGTGGGAACTCCACGAAGATGCCCTGGGCAGTCTCGGGACGCAGGTACCCCGGCGCGGCGTCGCCCGGTCCGATGTTGGTCCCGAACATGAGATTGAAGTTGTCGACGGGCTCGTCCGCAAGCGATGCCCCGCAGGAGGGACAGCCGATGTCGTGGTCGGTGATGACCTCCATCGCCGCCTCGTTTTCCATCGACTCGGCTTCCTCGACATCCGTCGCGTCCTCGATGAGGTGGTCGGCCCGGTGGGTCGCGCCACACGCCGGACACTCGACGATCATGTCGTCGAACGTGTCGAGGTGGCCCGACGCCTCGAAGACGGCCTCGGGCATCACGTCGGGGGCGTCGATCTCCATGTGCCCCTCCCGGGTGACGAAGCGGTCCCGCCAGGCCTCCTCGAGGTTGGCTTTCAGGGTCGCTCCCTGGGGGCCGTAGGTGTAGAAGCCGGCGACCCCACCGTAGGTGCCGGAACTCTGGAAGAAGAAGCCGCGGCGCTTGGCGAGTTCGGTCAGCCGCTGTCCCTCGCTGTCCTCGCCCGCCGCGGCCTCGTTTTCGCCCTCGCTCATAGCGCCTCCAGGAGTTCGACGTCCCGGACGACGCCGTAGAGCTCGTCGCCGGTGACGACCGGGATCTGCTCGATGTCGTGCTCGAGCAGGAGCTGGGCGGCGTCCCGGACAGTCCGGCGCTTGCCGACGGTCACCAGGTCGGGCGTCATGAACTGCTCGACGGGCTCGGCGGGGATCTCCACGTTCCGGGTCGGCATGTAGCGGTTGCCGACGGCCTTGATCCCCTCCCAGGCCCAGTCGTCGTCCTGGTTTGCGATCGACTCGCCGGTGTCGGCCTCGCCCTCGACGACCCGGGCGACCTCGAGGATGTCGACCTCGGTCAACATCCCGGTCAGCTCACCTTCCTCGTCGAGCACGACGGCGTAGGGAACCTGCGCGAAGGAGAGCTCGCGCTCGGCGACGGGGAGGGGCGCTCCGGCGTAGACGGCGTTGACCGCGCGGCTGGCGACGGTGTCGACGGTGGTGTCGCCGGACAGCTCGCCGTTGGCGATGGCCCGAACGACGTCGGTGACGGTGACGATGCCCTCGAGCCTGCCGTCGACGACGGGGGCCCGGCGGTCGCCGGTCTCGACCATCCGGCGGGCGACCTCCTCGATGGCAGTGTCGGCGGTCGTCGTGGTGACCTCGTCGGCGAGCAGGGCGAGCTGGTCCTCGTCGGGCCGGTCGATGAGGGCGTCCCGGGTGACCAGCCCGCGGTACTCCTCGCCGTCCGCGCCGTCCTTGACAACGGGGACCGAGGAAAACGCCCCGTCCTGCAGGTACTCGAGCACGTCGTCGCGGGTACCCGGTACTTCTACCGTCACGGTGTCCTCCCGGGTCGTCATGACGTCTGCGACGTTCATATTGCCCCTACTCCACGCCGCACCCACTAAGTCCTTACACTTCGAGGAGCCAGCCGCGGGTCGCCACAGCTGCCCCAAACTGCTGACTGTCAGACACCCACGAACCCACGGGCCGACAAGAGCCGCATCGAGCCCGGGTGGGTGCGAAAGTGGCTTTATTTGCTCCCGTGCGCGCGGGCGCGCCCTCTGGCGGTCGGCCCCCGCCACATTCCGGAGGGTTTATGTATGGGTGTTACATGTTGTCACACATGGAGCCGGACACCATCCCGGCGTCGCTGGTGGGGACCGACGCGGAAGTAATGGCTGCTGTCGAGGACGGCCCTGTCCAGACGTTCGTGATCGCCGACATTAGCCAGGACGACGCCTATCTAACACTGCCGCTTTCCGACGCGGCTTCGCTTCCGGCCTGGCGATAGTCTCCCCTCTCCCGTCGGCCGCTGTCCCGGACAGCGGTGTGTGCCCCGAAAGACAACCGTTTTTACCGGGCACTGACTCCCCATCGGTATGAGGGTACTCGTCACCGACCCCATCGCAGACGCGGGGATCGACCGGCTCCGGGCGGCCGGTCACGAGGTAGAGACGGCATACGATGTTGAGGGTGAGCCGCTGCACGAGGCGGTCGCGGGCGCAGACGCGCTCATCGTCCGCTCGGGCACCACTGTCGACGCCGCACTCTTCGATGCTGCCCCCGACCTGGTGATCGTCGGCCGGGCCGGTATCGGGGTCGACAACATCGATATCGACGCCGCCACCGAGCACGGGGTCATCGTCGCCAACGCCCCGGAGGGCAACGTCCGGGCCGCCGCCGAGCACACTGTCGCGATGGCGTTCGCGACCGCCCGGTCGATCCCCCAGGCCCACAACCGCCTCACGGGCGGCGAGTGGGCAAAGGGTGACTTCCTCGGGACTGAGGTCAACAACAAGACCCTGGGTATCGTGGGCTTCGGTCGCGTCGGCCAGGAGGTCGGCAAGCGGCTCGCCTCGCTGGGAACGAATCTTGTGATCTTCGACCCATACATCAGCGAGGAGCGCGCCGAGCAGTTCGGCGCGGAGCTGGTCGACGACCTCGACGCCTGCCTGGAGCGGGCTGACTTCCTGACTATCCACACGCCCCTGACCAGCGAGACCGAGAACATGATCGGTGAGGCGGAGCTCGCCAAACTCGAGGGTGGCTACGTCGTCAACTGCGCCCGCGGGGGGATCGTCGACGAAGAAGCCCTCGCTACGGCCGTCGAGGACGGGGTCCTCAAGGGAGCGGCAGTCGACGTCTTCGCCGAGGAGCCGGTCTCGCCGGACAGCCCCCTGCTCTCCGTCGACGAGGTCATCGTTACGCCCCACCTGGGCGCCTCGACGGAGGCCGCCCAGGAGAACGTCGCCGTCTCGACGGCCGACCAGGTGCGCGCCGCCTTCGAAGACGAACCGGTGGTGAACGCGCTGAACGCCCCCTCGGTCGACGAGAGCGCCTTCCCCGCTATCGAGCCCTACATCGGGCTCGCGGAGACTGCCGCGAAGGTCGCCGTCCAGATGTTCGACGACCGCGTCGAGCGCATCGAGGTCGCCTACGCGGGCGATATCGCCGAGGAGGACGTCGACCTGGTCACGGCGTCGGCGCTGAAAGGCGTCTTCCAGCCCCTCGAGTGGCAGGCCAACGCGGTCAACGCTCCGGGGATCGCCGAGAAGCGGGGGATCGACGTCACCGAATCCAAGACCCGCCAGTCCGAGGACTTCCAGTCGCTGGTCACGGTGACGGTCGGCGACGGCGAGGAGTCGGTCAGTGTCTGTGGCACCCAGTTCGCCGGCGGGGATTCGCGGATCGTCCGGATCGACGACTACCGGATCGACGCCATCCCCCACGGCCACATGCTCGCGGTCTACAACGAGGACGTTCCCGGTGTCATCGGGTTCATCGGCAGCGTGCTGGGCGAACACGACCTCAACATCGCCGGGATGTTCAACGGCCGCGAGACCATCGGTGGCGAGGCGCTGTCGGTGTACAACCTCGACCAGCCGGTCCCTGACGAGGTGCTCGAGCGGCTGGAAGCCGACGAACGGGTCATCGACACCACCTACATCTCGCTTGACAACGGCGAGTGAGCCGTCGCAGCAGCGGGTGGCGCTGGCTCGGAACCCACCGGGTCAGTCGCCGCCGTCCTCGACGCCCCGCTCCGCCTCGCTCTTTTGCGTGCCGTCGCCGGCCCGCTCACTGCTGCCACGCCAGGTCGTCCAGTCGTACATCCGCTCGACCTCGCCGCCCTGCTGGCGGATGGCCACCGCCGTCGTGAACAGGAAGGTACCGAGGATGACGGTCCCCACCAGCCAGACGGCATCGACGACCCCCGCGTAGCCGAGATACCGGCCGACGATGTCAGTGAAGACCACACCGGTGACGGCGATCACCGCGGGCAGGAGGTTCCGGACGAGCGCGGCAATGCTGGTCCCCTCGTGGGTCCGAACCGCGAGCAGGCTGTAGTACAGCGCCCACAGCGACGCCCCGGCCCAGCCGACGACGACAACCAGCCGTGGTTCCCCGCTGAGCAGGAAGCCCAGCCACCACGAGGCGACGAAGACCGCCAGGACGGCGTAGTCGAGCCACTGGGGGAGGGCGGCCGTCGACCGGTCCCGGCGAGACAGCGCCAGCCCGCGGATCCCCAGCGCGACGCCGAGGATGAAAAACAGCGTCGCTCCCTCGGCGAAGGGGCCGAGCCACGCGACCTCGGTGAGGGTGTCGGCGATGCTGGCGAGGCCGTAGACGACGCCGGCACCGATCCCCAGTGCCAGCGGCCACGTGTCGCGCCGGTCGAGTTCGACGACCACGTCGCGTGCATAGATGTACAGGTACGCGAGGAGCACCACCGAGCCGACCGTGACGACGCCCGAGGCGAGTAGGGTCGCCGCCTCGACGGTTCCGGCAGCAGTCGACAGGAACATACTCGTGATACGACACCGGCGGATAAAACGGGTCTGACCATTCCAACTGGGTGGGAACGGGGTCGGGACCGTGACTGGACGCGGACGGCACGGCCCGTGGCGGAACCCGCTGAACATCCTGGTCGACCCCCGGGACATATTCGTCAGGACCGCCTACGTCCGGTATGGGACTGCGCGACCGGATCCTCGACTACATCGCGAAGGTGTTCATGCCGGTCCCCGACCACCCCGCCCGCGGTGGTATGACCGGCGAGCCAGCCCCCGACGACGGTGACGAGGCCGAGGAGGCCGGCGGGACCGAGGGCACAGCCGAGGAGGCC
>CAZOWU010000003.1:6192-24363 GCA_964583735.1 uncultured Halobacteriales archaeon
GCGGGACCGAGGGCACAGCCGAGGAGGCGACGGACGCGGACCGGCCGGCTGGAGCAGACGGTCCGGACACGACGACAGACGAGACTGGGTGAGTCCGGACGGCTACCGGCTCGCCGGAAACGGGGCTACCGTCGGCTGTCTGTGACGGTGCCCTCTGCGCCGCGCTCCTGGAGAATACGCTCGTACCGTGTGACCACTTCGTCGAGGCGCCGGCGCTCGCGGTCGAGTTCGTCGCCGAGCCGGTCGACAGCTACCTCGAGAGCGATACACCGAAGCCGGTAGTACGTGGCGAGTTCGCCGCCCGCCTGCGGGACCGGCGTGACCTGGGGTTCGAGTGGAGGTGGTGACCCGGCTTCCTGCCCGGTTGCTCCGGGTAGCCCCTCATCCACACCCCTGCATGTGCGCCCGCGGGCCCGAACAGTCACGCTCGACGGGCGCTCGCGTCGGTGAACGGCCCGTTGACGGTCGGTTGACTCGCGTGTCTGGCTGGCGTTGTCGGACATCAGAACGGAGCGGTAGTTGTCGGTGGAGACAGATAACTACCCGTCAGACGGACGTCCGTCGCCCGGCGCGCGGTCCGTGGCGCCGTTGCCTACCCTTTCAAGTGAGCGAGCACGCCCTCGGTGTCGCCGGGGACGGGCTGGGGCTCACTCCCGGCCTCGACAGCCGCGTTAGCGTCTTTCAGCAGGTGGCCGGTCGTGAGACAGACCACCCGCTCGTCGTCGGCCACGCCGTCCTGCTCGCGAAGCTTCCGCAGGCCGGCGATGGAGGCGGCGGAGGCGGGTTCTACGCCGACGCCCTCCTCCGCGAGGTCGCGCTGTGCGGTCTGGATGGCGTCGTCGGAGACGGCGACAGCGGTTCCGCCGGTCGCCCGGATCCCCGGCAGCGCCTTCGGGGCGTTGACCGGGTTGCCGATCCGGATGGCCGTCGCCTTCGTCTCGACGTCCTCCCACCGTTCGGTGTGGTCCCAGCCGTGCTCGATGGCCTCGACCATCGGCGCCGAGCCCGCGGCCTGGACGCCCGTCAGCGCCGGTACCTCCGCCTCGGCGAGCGCACCGCTCTGCACCAGCTCGCGGAAACACTTGTACAGCGCCGCGGTGTTGCCGGCGTTGCCCACCGGGAGGACGACCCGGTCCGGGTAGCCCCCCTCCTCCTCGCGGAACTGCTCCAGAATTTCGAGGCCAATCGTCTTCTGTCCCTCGAGGCGGAACGGGTTCAGCGAGTTCAGCAGGTAGACCTCCCCCCGCCCGGCGAGGTCCTGGACGATGTCCAGGCAGGTGTCGAAGTTGCCGTCCACCTCGAGGATGCGGGCGCCGTGGAGGCTGGCCTGGGCGACCTTCCCCGCCGCGACCTTCCCCGCGGGCAGGAGGACGAGCGTCTCCATGCCGCCGCGGGCGCCGTAGGCCGCCAGCGCCGCCGAGGTGTTGCCAGTCGACGCGCAGGCCAGCCGGTCGACGCCGACCTCCTGGGCGACGCGGACACCGACGGTCATGCCGCGGTCCTTGAACGACCCGGTGGGGTTCATCCCCTCGTGTTTCACCCGGAGGCGCTCGAGGCCGGTCTCGGCCTCCAGGCCGGGCACGTCGTGGAGCTGGGTGTCCCCCTCGGGTAGCGAGACCCCTTCTTCGAAGGGGAGGGCGGCTGCGTACCGCCAGACACCCTTCCCCTCGAAATCCTCCCAGGTCGGCAGGTCGGCGTAGCGGACCTCCAGCAGCCCGTCGCAGTCGTCGCAGGTGTAGCGCACCCCCGCGAAGGGCGGGAACGTCTCACCGCACTCGATGCAGGACAGCCAGACACCGTCGGTGGCGGCGGCGGGCTCCGCGCTGGTGAGCTGGAGGTCGGCCATTACCAGGGCCGACGGCCCGGGCGGGCAAAAGTGGGACGGTTGGGCGGTGGCGGCAGCCGGGCCGAGGGTGGGCGGACAGTCGGACGGCCGGGTGCAGTCAGGCCTCGGGGACTGACTCCGGACCGAACTCGTCGATCCGGTCGTGGACGTAGGCGGTCCACTGGTCCAGCGTCTCGTGCATCAGCTCACGAGCTTCGGGCAGCGGCGTGGCGGTGTACTGGTAGACGTGTCCGCCGTCGTCGAGCAGCCGTCGCTCGCGCCTGGCGAGCTCTTTCTCCCGGAGTGTCGACAGTGACCGGTTGACGTTCGACCGGTCGCGGTCGAGCCGGTCGGCCAGTTCGGCGACGGTGCTCCCCGGCGTCTTGCGGAGGACCAGGTAGGTCCGCACCTCGTGGTCCTGGACGTTGAACACGCAGGCGAGCACGTCCTCGAACCCCGGCTCGTCGTCCAGCATGAGTGCGCGGAACCGTTCGGGCGACGGGTCGCTTTCCATACCCCGCGTTTGGTCGCCACCAGAATAAATAGCCGTGTTACCTGGGGGTCACCGCCACCCTCCCGGGAGCGCCGTCACTCGGCGTAGCCCTGGTTCTTGATGCACTTGCGCATCTCCTCGGCGGAGTCGTGGGTGTGCAGCCGTGTGGGGGTGTCACAGTAGTAGGTCCCGCCGTCCCGGCGCAGCGTGACAGCGTGTTCCGAGCCGAGAAACTCCGTGTTCACGACGACACGCCGGCCGGAGTTCAGCGTCTCCAGTAGCTCCTCTGTCCCCAGCTCGCCCGCGTCGATGACGATTGGCTCGCTCATCGTCTCCGCCTACCGCGGCCACCGTAATGAGCGTTCGTCCGCGCGCCTGTCCCCGTCTGTCGCACACTCGCATCGCCGGCGGACCGTTATACACGTGGCACGGTCGGAGGCTCATAAACCGTCGCTCCCGGTGTGCCGGCCCCGCGCTACCGACGCGGGTATATCTTGGGGCTGGTGGTAGGCTCGCCCGCCATGCCCCGACACAGACGCGAGGTTCTTCTCGGGAGTATCGCTGCCACCGCGGCGCTCGCTGGCTGCTCCGGCCCGACCGACGGCGACGACGCCACCCCGACGGCCGCCGACACGCCAGCCGGCACGCCCGCGGCCACTGCCACGACAACCGCGACTCCGGGCAGCGCCGAGGTCGATTACGGCGACTGGTTCGCCGACACCGAAAACTACGACGGGACGACCGTCGACGCCCGCGGCGAGTCGACCGTGACGGTCCGGGTGGGCGTCGAGGCCAACGGCGACGCCTTCGGCTTCGGACCGCCGGCGGTGTGGGTCGACCCCGGGACGACCGTCCGCTGGGTGTGGACCGGCGAGGGTGGCTCGCACAACGTCGTCGCGGCCGACGACTCCTTTCGCAGCGGCGACCCCGCGAGCGGCGGCGACGTCACCTTCGAGTACACCTTCGAAGAGGAGGGGACGACCCGCTACTTCTGCTCGCCACACCGCGGGGTCGGGATGAAGGGAGCGGTAGTCGCTGGCCAGCCCGACGGGAGCGGCGGCGACACCCAGGAGTACGGCTGGCAGGCGGCCACCTTCGACTCCTACTGGTACTCGCTGTACAACATGAGCACGAACATCGCGATGAGCGGCAACGGCGTGCGCTTCCCCGCGACCGACGGGCAACGCCAGCAGTTCCAGCAGCGGATACAGGGGATCGCCGCGGCCGCCGACGTCGACCGCCCGCCGGTCGTGAACCCGAACCTCAACATGGCGCCGTTCACGACCGGGGACCCTCAGTTCACCCAGCAGCCGGTCTTCGACGACGGCACCGGTCGGCCCGACGCCTCGACGCTTGGCTGGGACCGCTCGCAGGCCTCCGGGGTCGTCAGCCCCGCATCGCTGGCCTGGACCCACCTCAAGGGGGTCACGTGGGCGAAAAACTTCGAGAAGCACTTCGAGACTCTTCCCGAGAGCATCGCGCCGAAGTTCCGCTCGCAGGTGCTCGCGACCCTCGCCCAGCTAGGGGTGAACTTCGCCATCGGCCAGGGGAACCTCCGGGCGAACGACCAGAATCTCCTCCTCGTCTCGGAGTTCGACCCGACCGCTGGCGAGGTCGTCGACGCGACGCCCCGCGTGAGCCAGCACACCGCCGTGCTGTGGTTTCTCGCCGACCTGGTCAGCCTCGCACAGGGCGGGTGGTTCGGCTACGAGAACCCCGAGCCGCTGGTCCCGCCCGGCCAGGTCCAGGCCGTCGCCGACAATGCCGCCCGAACCGTGCTGAATGCCTTCGACCCTGCCGACGTGGTCTCGGGGTCGACCCGCGAGGCGGGCCTCCTGCTCGGTGGCCTCGGCTGGTACGGCACCCACGCCGGCAGCGACGACCTCGCCTCGAGTGCCGCCGACTACGCCACCGCGCTCGCCGACGGGGTCGCCGAGGCCACCGACGGCAACGGCCGGGTCGACGGCGGGGCGGCAAACCTCGCCGCCACCCAGGGTGCTGTCGGGCAGGGGCTGGCCTGGGCCTCCCAACTCGAGGGCCTCGACCGAACGGGCCAGGCCGAACCGGTCCTCGGCTACCTGCTCGACGAGCTGTGGGACGGCGACGCCCGAACCTTCGCGACTGGACCCGACGCCGCCGAGTACGCCGTCACCGCCCGCGACGTCGGCGACGTCACCGGCGGGCTCAACGCCGCCGACGCCGTTCTCGGCATCGACGGCACCAGGGAGCGGTACGCGGCCTTCTTCGACGGGACGGTCAACGCCGGTGGACTCCAGCGCGCCCAGCGCAAGCCGTCGGTCAGCAACCGCGAGGGCGAGCCGCCGCTGCCGCCGGCCGCTGGCGGGGAGTTCGGCCAGGCTGCCGTCTACAACGCAGAGGTGACCTACGACGGCGAGTGGTCGGTCACCGACGACACCTTCCGGACCGCCGACGCGCTGTACCTGGCCAACCAGGAAGTCTGGCTGGGCAACTGGGCCGGTGACTTCTACCAGGGACGGGGTGTGCCCGGTCAGTCCGACGAACCACCGCAGTAGGCGACCGTCCACACCACCGGACTCCGGCACGCTCGCGCTCGGGAGCAGAACCCGTCCGCCGCCGTCTGTCGCAGCACTCCCCTGGTCACCGCTCGAAGGCCGGGTCGCGCAGTGACCCGACCCGCTCCATCGCGCCGGCCGGAAGCCGTCGGCTCCCGGCTCCGAGGTTCGTCACCAGGTGGTCGGGGTCAGTACTCGAGGGGATGGGGACGACGCCACGGGTGACGGCCCAGGCGAGCACGACCGCCGCCGGCGCCAGCCCCAGTTCGTCGCCGACCGCCGCCAGGACCGACTCCTCGAGCAGCCCTGGCGCCGACAGCGGGGAGTGGGCGACGACCCTGATCCCCCGCTCGTGACAGAACTCGACGAGCTCGGTCCGGGGCTGGTAGGGGTGGACCTCGACCTGGACCAGCGCCGGCGGGACGGAGCCGGCCTGGAGTACCGTCCGGAGCTGGTCGACCGAGACGTTACAGACCCCGAGGGTGCGCGCCCACCCGCGCTCGTGGACGGCCTCGAGGTTCCGCCAGGCCTCGGCCAGTGACACGTCCGCCGCCACCGGCTTGCCCTCGGCGTCTGCCGGGAAGGCGAGCGCCTCCTGGCGCTCGACCGGCTTCTCGGCCAGCCGCTCCAGCGCCCCCTGGTGGGCCCAGGCCTCCGGCCAGTGTAACGTATAGCAGTCGAAGGCCTCGATACCGAGTTCCTCGCGGCTTCCTTCGCAGGCCGCGAGCATGTGCTCCCGGCGGTGATTCGTTCGCCAGACTTTCCCCAGCAGGAAGACCCGCTCGCGGTCGGGTGCCCCCGGTGCCGCGAGCAGGTCGCCGACCCGGTGTTCGTTGCCGTACAGTTCTGCCGAGTCCAGCAGCCGGTAGCCGGCGTCCAGCCCCGTCGCGATGGAGTCGACCCGGTCGACGTACTCCCCGCCGCGGTACCGCGAACACCCCAGGCCGACCGGCGGGAGCCTGAGTGCGGCGTCCCGGCCGGGTGGGCCACCGGTGTCGTCGTTTTCGGTTGCTCCCCGCCCGTCGCTCGCCGGCCGGACGACCGGCGCCGGGACCGGGTCGGCAGCCACCCCGTGGCCGTCGACGGCGACCGGGCCGCCCGCCTCCGCGGCCCGGTCGATAGCATCACACACCGCGACGACGTGTGCCGCCCGCCGCCCACTCTCCCGTGGCGGGTGGTCCGCCCGGTCGACCGCGGCCGCGAACGCCCCGACCGCGTCCAGCCGGGTCCGCGCGGGCGAGGGGTGCTGTGGCGGGACCGGCGTGTACTCTCGGCCGGTGCGGCCGAACTGGACTGTGTCGCGGTCGGCCCCGAGCGACCCGGCGTCGGCGAGGTAGAGCGAGCCGTCGTCACCGTGGACCTCGAGCCCGTAGAACTCCCGTGCCCGGTGGGGGACGTAGAGGCTGGTGGTCAGCCTGACCGTCGGCCCGTCGGCGAGCGCCAGCGTCGCCTCGACGTGGCTGGGCGCCGTCGGCTCCCGTGCCTCGCGCCCGGGCCAGGCGTCCAGCGCGTCGGCAGTCCGTACCCGCTCGACCGGGCCGAACCACGCCACGAGCACGGAGAGCGGGTAGATGCCACCGTCGTACAGCGGGCCGACCTCGAGAAAGGAGCCGGGTCGGTCGTGCCACTCGGTCACCCGGCCGACGTGGGCGTGGGCGTAACAGACCCTCGCCGGTCCGGTGCGTCCCTCGGCGAGCAGGCGGCCGGCCAGCCGCTGTGCGGGGTTGTCGGGCGCGGAGGGCGCACACGCCAGGCCGAGGTCGCGCCGACGGGCAGTCGCCACCAACTCCCCTGCGCGGTCGGCGTCCAGCGCGAGCGGTTTTTGCGAATAGACGTGGCGGTCGGCAGCGAGCGCCTGCTCGGTCACGGCCGCGTGGGCGGCGTGGCCGGTCAGGTTCACGACCAGTGGCGCGTCGACCGCTGCCAGCGCCGTCCCGAGGTCGGTAAACGCCCGTGTGTCGTGCTCGTCCGCCAGTCGCGCTGCGCGCTCGGCCTCGAGGTCACAGACCCCCGCCAGCGACAGCGAGTGCTCCGCCAGCGGCGCCGCGTAGTCCTCGGAGACCTGGCCGGCGCCGACGAAGAGACAGCGCACACTGTTATTCCGGTCGCCAGCAGCATAAATCTCCCCTGGACGACGCCGTTTTTGGCCTCGCGGCCGAACTCCACGCGTGCTCGACCTGGAACCGGGAATGAGTCGGCTCGGCACCGCCGCGCTCAGGGCGCTGCAGGCGGTCGGTCGCCGGCTCCCCTACGGCACCAGTGTCTACGAACGCGAGTGGGACCTGCTGGTCGTGCTCGACGGCTGCCGCGTCGACACGTTCCGGGCGGTGGCACCCGAGTACGGCTACGACCCCGGTGCTGTCGACGCCCTCCGCTCGGTCGGCTCCTCGTCGTCGGAGTGGCTCGAGGAGACGTTCGACCCGGTCCACGCCCCGGTCGACCGGACGGCGATGGTGACGGGCAACACCTGGACCGACCGGTATCTCGACGCCGGGGCCTTCGCCGTGCTGGACGAGGTCTGGAAGTACGCCTGGGACGAGGACCTCCGGACGGTCCCGGCCCGGGCGGTCACCGACCGCGCCATCCGCGTCGCTCGCGAGTGCGAGTCCGACCGGCTGGTCGTCCACTACATGCAGCCCCACCACCCGTTCGTCCCGGACCCGCTTGATGGCGACGGCGGCCTGGCTCGAACCGGCACGGCCAGCAGCGAGACGAACCCGTGGGTGCTGTTGCGCCGCGGGGAGGTCCCCGTCGAACGGGTCCGGGACGCCTACCGCGCGAACCTCCGGCACGTCATGGCGGAGGTCGAGGCGCTGGTCGCGAACGTCGAGGGGCGGGTAGCCATCACGGCCGACCACGCCAACCTGTTCGGGGAGTGGGGGCTGTACGGCCACCCGATGTACACCCCGGTGCCCGCGCTGTTGCGGGTCCCCTGGGTCGAGACCACGGGACGAGACGGCCGGACCCGCGACCCGGACCGCGAGCCGCCGGAACCGCTCCCCGTCTCCCGGGTGTACGGCGCGAGCGACCGTGACCGGCTGGGGGCGCTTGGATATCTCAACCGGGAGTAATTTTTAGTTCGTGAGGCACGTGCATAGCCTGTGTCTTCACAGGGATCTCACAACTCGCATGTCTCCCTGCCAACCCCGGCCCAACTGGCCGGTGTGGCGCGTCGGGGGTGTGACCCCACACCCCGGTGGACCGGATGACCGCGCGTACCCTGTACTTCTCCGAGCCAGGGTCGGTCGAAGTCCGCGAGCGCCCGGTCCCCAAACCGGGCC
The DNA here is from genome assembly GCA_964583735.1 of uncultured Halobacteriales archaeon. Classification (GTDB taxonomy): domain Archaea; phylum Halobacteriota; class Halobacteria; order Halobacteriales; family Haloarculaceae; genus Salinirussus. The sequence continues at coordinate 14,326 of CAZOWU010000003.1, forward strand.
CCGGCGAAGCCCGGGTCCGCACGGACCTGTCGGCGGTCAGCCCCGGGACCGAACTGCTGGTCTACCGGGGGGACGTGCCCCAGTCGATGCGCGCCGACGAGACCATCGACGCCCTGGCAGGGACGTTCTCCTACCCGATGCAGTACGGGTACACAGCCGTCGGCCGGGTGACCGAACTCGGTGAGGGCGTCGACGAGGCGTGGCTCGACCGCCAGGTCTTCGCTTTCCACCCCCACGAGAGTCACTTTCTCGCGACGCCGGAGGAGGACCTGGTTGCGACGACACTCCCGGCCGAGCGGGCGCTGCTGTTGCCGAATGTCGAGGCGGCAGTCAACTTCGTCATGGACGCCCGACCGCGGGTCGGGGCCCGGGTCGTCGTCTTCGGACAGGGTGCCCTCGGGCTGTTGACGACGGCGCTGCTCGCGGAGTTTCCCCTCGCCGAACTGGTCACCGTCGACCGCTTCGAGCGACGGCGCGACCAGTCGCGGGCCTTCGGCGCCGACCGGTCGGTCCCACCGGGCGAGGTCGCCGACGCTGTCGGCGGGGACGGGGCGGACATCGTGCTCGAACTCTCCGGCTCGCCCGCCGCACTCGACGAGGCCATCGACGTTGCCGGCTACGCCGGCCAGGTCGTCGTCGGCTCCTGGTACGGGACGAAAGAGGTCAACCTGGACCTTGGTCAGGACTACCACCGCAGCCACATCCGGATCCGGAGCAGCCAGGTCAGCCGGGTCGACCCCGACCACACCGACCGCTGGGACAAAGAGCGGCGACTCTCCTACGTCCAGTCCTGGCTCGACGCCGCCACCGCCGACCTCGCGGAGCTGTTGACCCACCGCTTCCCCGTCGAGGACGCCGCCGATGCCTACGACCTCCTCGACGAGCACAAGGACCGGGCCATTCAGGTGGCCTTCACCTACGACTGACCCCCCGGGCTCGCGCTCACTGACCCCAGATTTAGGGTCCCGGAACGTCATGGGTATAGCAATGTACGCGACGACAGTCCGGACGGATTTCGTGGCCCAGCACTACCTCACGGTCCCCGACCCGGGCCCGGAAGGCGAGCCACACTCGCATCACTACGACGTCGAACTGGAGTTTCGCGGCCCGGAACTGAGCGAGTACGATTACGTCGTCGACATCGACGACGCCGAGGCCGCGCTGACGGAGCTGGCCGACCGGTACCGGGATACGTTGCTCAACGACCTGCCGGAGTTCGAGGGGTACAACCCGAGCGTCGAGCGGTTCTCGCGGGTGGTCTTCGAGCGGGTGACCGACCACGTCAGCGACGACACCGTCACCGAACTTGCGGTGACTGTCTGGGAGGACGACCAGGCCGCGGCCGGCTACGACGCGGCGGTATGAGGGTCGGGCTGACGCTGTACGGCGACCTCGACCGGCGGTCCGGTGGCTTCCGGTACGACCGTCGTCTCCTCGACGAACTGGAGGCGGCCGGCGACGAAGTCGAAGTGGTGTCGTTGCCCTGGCGCTCCTATCCCCGGGGACTGCTCGACTCCCTCTCGTCGCGGGTCCGCGAGCGCCTCGCGACCGACGTGGACGTGATGTTACAGGACGAACTCGCCCACCCGTCGCTGCTGGGCCACACCCGCCAGCTGTCCTACCCGGTGGTGAGCATCGTCCACCACCTCCGGGCCAGCGAGGCCAGGCCGCTGGCCCCGCTGTACCGACGGGTCGAGTCCCGCTATCTCTCGGCGGTCGACGCCGTGGTCTGCAACAGCCACGCGACCCGCGACGCCGTCACGGCGCTGGGCGTCGACGCCGCGGAGACGCTCGTCGCCCCGCCGGCCGGCGACCGGTTCGACCCCGCCATTGGGGACGACCAGATCGACCGCCGCGCCCGCGAGGAGCCACTCCAGGTCGTCTTCGTCGGCAACGTCACACCCCGGAAAGGGCTGGACACGCTGGTCGACGCGCTGGCACGGGTCGCCACCGTGGTCCACCTGACGGTCGTCGGCCGGCCTGTCGACCGCGACTACTACGAGAGCGTCCGGGCGCGTGCCAGCGAGCACGGCCTCGCCGACCGGGTGACGTTCGCCGGGGAACTGTCCGACGACGACCTCGCGGCGACGTTGCAGGAAGGCCACGTTCTCGCGGTCCCCTCGCGCCACGAGGGGTTCGGCATCGTCTACCTGGAGGGGATGAGTTTCGGACTGCCGGCCGTCGCCGGCACTGCTGGCGGCGCAACCGACGTCGTTAGCGACGGCGAGACGGGTGTTCTCGTCGACCCCGGTGACTCCAGGGCAGTCGCCGAGGCCCTGGACACCCTGGCGACGGACCGGGACCGGCTGGCTCGGATGGGAACGGCCGCACGGGAGCGCTACGAGTCCCACCCGGACTGGTCGGAGACCGCCACCCGGGTCCGGTCCCTCCTGGCTCGGGTCGCACGGGCTGGTGAGGGAGGGCACGGGGACGGCGACACAGACACCGAACCCGAGCCCAGCGGCGACGCCGGACGGGAGGCGCGGACGTGACCGACACCGACTTTCACCGGTATCTCGCCGCCAAGCGACGCGTCGACGACCGCGGGCTGGACCGGCGCCTGCTCGAGCGTCTCTCTGCGGGGCTGGCGGGGGAGACCGGTGACGCCGACACGCTCCGGGTCGTCGAGGTGGGTGCCGGGGTCGGAACGATGGTCGAGCGCCTCCTCGAGTGGGACCTGTTGCCGCCCGGCCGGACCCGCTACACGGCCGTCGACGTGAACCCGGACAACGTTGCCGCCATCCGAGAGCGCCTCACGGCGTGGGCCGCCGACCGGGACGTGACGGCCGCCGACACCGACGACGGCCTCCGGCTGGCCGACGGGGAACGGACGGTTCTGGTCGAGCCGGTGGCCGCGGAGGCGACGGCCTACCTCGGGACTGGAGCGGACGGGACCGACAGGGTCGACCGCCAGGAACCGGACCTGCTGGTCGGGATGGCGCTGTTGGACGTGCTCGGGCTGGACCGGCTGGCCGACCTGCTCGCGGGGCTCGCGCCCGGTGGGTGGTACTACTTCCCGGTCACCTTCGACGGCGCGACGCGGTTCACACCGGCCCACCCCGCCGACCGGGCGGTCGAGCGGAACTACCACCGCCACATGGACCGGAAACCGGGTGGCGACAGCCACGCCGGCACCCACGCCCTCGGCCGTCTGCAGACCATGGCGCGGGTCGGATGGGTCGATGTGGCCGGCTCGGACTGGGCAGTCCGGCCGGTCGAGGGGTCGTACCCCGGCGACGAAGCCTACGTCATCCGTCACGTCCTCGCCACGATCGAGGAGGCGGTCGGCGAGGTGACGGGGCCCGGATTCGAGTCGACGCTGGCCGGGTGGCTGGACTGCCGGCGTCGCCAGCTCGACGCCGCTGACCTCGCATACACCACTCACCAGGTCGACCTGCTCGGGCGCGTCACAGGCCCGTGACGACCCCGCGGTCGCGTTGCCCGGGTTGCGAGGGGACCGTCGAATGCCCCCGTCTTTGGTGGGCTTCGGCAGGCGTATCGAGTACAGGGCGCGTCTCTGCCAGTGGGAGAGTTCGGGGTCGGGGTCGTACCCGTGAGTCGCCTCCCAGTCGGCACCGACCCGACCGACTCACTGACCGGGAGGTTCCGCAAAGAGTCGCTCGCCGAGTGGTCGGCCCCGACGGTGGAATCCCGGCGTTCGAGGGTCCGACTAGTCTTCGAGCGGGAGCAGCGGTGTGTACCGGCCTGTTACGTCGCCCGGGACGGGGAACGACGCGGCGACGGTCCACTCGCCGGAGTCGTGGACCAGCACCGACCCCCTGTGAGTGGCCGCGACAAGAGACCCGCTGACGGCGGTCAATCCGGTGATGGTCCCGTCAGAGCACGGGTGTTCGACAGGCTCGACTGTCTCCCCGTCCGGGGACACGAACAGTTCCGGGCTGGCCTCCACATCGTTCCAGGTCGACGAGTTGGCGAGTGCACCACCGGCGTACACGACGCCGTCTACCGAGAACACCGTCCGGAAGTACCGCTGCTCGTATCCCTCGTCGAGTCGCGTCCACGAGCGACCGGCGTCCGTCGTGCGGTACAGTCCGAACCCGGTTGCCGCGACGAACTCGTCCGGACTCACCAGGTGGAGTTCGTGGATGTCGTCGTTGACACCGCTCTGCCGCTCCGCCCACGTCTCCCCGCCGTCCTCGCTGACGTGGACGCCGCCCACCTCGACGCCCGCGACGACCCGGTCCGGCGCCGCTGGATGGACGTGAACGTCCCGAACCTGGGCGAGGTTCTCGTGGCGGGGCAACCGCCACTCGTCGCGCGACGGCAGTTCCTGGAACCCGTCGAGTTCCTCCCACGTCAGGTCCTCTCCGGGCTCGCCGCCGCCCGGCCGGGCGACGTACAGGTGTGCGGGCCGGGTCCCCGCATACAGCCTGTCGCCGTCCGGACTCGCACCCACGGCGTAGACGTTCTCTCTGGGACCGTCGAGGTGAGTCCAGGTCTCTCCCTCGAGTGAGTGGTACAGCCCCGTCTCCGTGGCCGCGAACACACCGGCCAGTCCATCGAACTCCCGGACGCGTCTGACCCGTCCGGTCTCGTGGACTCTGGTCACGCTCGGGTCGGACTCGTCGAGGTCCGTCATCCGGTACACGCCGTCGTCGCTACCGATCAGGAGCACACTCGATGGGGAGGGGAGACGGCCAGTTAAGACACAGATACGTGTTTCAGTCTCAGAAACAGACGCGAGCTGGACGGCACTCGGCGCCGGGTGGCGAGCCCGGTGCACCCCGCCGAGTGGACGCTCTCTTGCACCGGCCAGCCCTGCACGTTCGACCGTCGTCAACCGCGTTCGTGCGGGGGCCACGGCGCGTCGCTCGCACAGCGTTGCGTTCGAACGGGGTCAAGCGGGCGACAGACACGAGCGGGTGTCCCGGTGCAACTCCCCTGAGGGACCCGCCGGCCCCCGATTGTGACGGCCCCCTGGTCGCCGAGCCGGGCGGCCGGACCCGGAGCTCGTCGAGTTAGCTTTTTGCGCCTCGGAACGGCACCTCTTCTGTATGGATTTCGACCTGTCCACGCAGACGTCGACATTCCACAGCCCGCTGAACGACTTCGAACAGGTAACCAAAGAGGTGGAGGTCCGGGAGGACCCGCTGACTGGACGTACCGCACGGGTGGCCGATGGAGCGTTCGCCGTGCCGGACGACTACGACATCGAATCGGTCGTGACCGACGACGAGGGTTGCTTTTTCTGTCCGGACATGGTCGGGGACGCGACACCGACGTATCCCGACTGGTTCGACGACGAACGCGGCTCCCGTGGCGAAGCAACCTCGTTCCCGAACCTCAACCCGTACGGGAGTTACTCGAATGTGGTCGTGCTCACGGAGACGCACTTCCAGCCGATGGAGGAGTTCACGGCCCGGCAGTTCACCGACGGGTTCGGCGCCGCGCTGGAGTACGTTCGTGCTGTCGGCGAACACGACCCCGAGACGGAACGCGCGTCGGTGAATATGAACTTTCTCCGGTCGGCGGGGTCGAGTCTCGTCCACCCCCACCTGCAGACGCTGGTGGACGAGCACGGCACCAACCAACAGCGGGTACTCCTCGAGGCCAGCCGCGAGTACCACGACAACCGCGACTCGGTGTACTGGCGCGACCTCGTCGCCGAGGAGCGAGGTGGTGACCGGTGGGTCGGCGAGACGACCGATGTCGCGTGGCTCGTTCCGTTCGCGCCCAGACATCACTGGCACGTGGTCGGCGTCCTCGACGCCGCGCCGGAGCCCGGCGACGACGTGGTCGAGGGACTTGCCGACGGCCTGACGAACGTGCTCACAGCGTACGCCGACGCGGGGTTGAACGCGTTCAACCTCGCGCTCCACCTTCCGGACGACGGGGCGATGCCACCCGTCGTCAACGTCATCGGCCGCTCGGTGTTCGACGAGTACTACTGGTCCGACTCGCCGTTTTTTACCGTACTCCACGACGAAGGGGTCATCGGCGAACGGCCCGAGGAGTACGCTGCCGCCGTCCGGTCGCCGTTCTGAGAACCAGCCGTCGGACCCCGTTCGAGCACCGGAACCGACCCCGAAAAGCGAAAAGAGGCGGCGCCAGCCCCGTTGCTCACCGTTCGTCCGCCCGGTCTCAAACCCCGACGGGTGGCGTGTGTTCGTCTCGTCTCCGCTGGCGGATGTGGGTCGCGTTCGCTCCGTCCGGAACACCACTCCGTGCGAGCGCCTGACAGAGCGGTGCCAGCCTGTGTCGACTATCTCTCCGTGTCGTGGCCCGACTGGTCGCCCAGCGACGTCGACAGGTCTGCGAACCCACACCCCTCACAGGCCAGCGTCGTCCGGTCTCCGAAGGTGTACGCGGCCAACGCCGCGCCACACCGTCGACACGGGTCGCCGGCCGAGAGCGAGGGGCGGTACGCGATGCCGTCGACGACGACGTCGACCGTCACCTGGTCTGCAAGCGCGTCCTTCACGGCGACGCCCCATATGAGGTTCTCGATAGCTCCGACCTCCCCGCGAACCGTCCGTACGGCCGCTATCGCGTCGTCGATGCTCATCTCCGGTCCACCGACAACTGACACGAGGGCACCCGACCCCCACGCTACATCGACCGAGGGTGGTATCTCCTCAAAGGCACGCCGAACGGCTCTCTCTGGGCCTCCTGTCTCGAACGAGGCGGTCCCTCCACAGTGAACCGAGAGCGCCCCGTCAGTGAGCACGGTCTGAGCGTCGGCCAGGTCGAGATTTATCTGGCCGGGCCTGCGGATCATCCGGACGAGATCGAGGGCGCCACCGACTGCAACCCCCGACCCGGACCGGCGAATCCCCGTCTCTCCCGCCTCTCTCCGTTCGGACGGAGAGACCACCGCCGGTTGCGTTCTACACGCCAGCATCGTCACGTCGGCTTCCTCGTGAACGGTTTCGAGCAGTGACGCCCCGATGTCTTCCTCCTCGTGGCCGTTGAATACCGCAACGACAAACCCCTCCGCGCCGTCGGACGCCTGCAAGACCGACTCCGTCGCGCTCGAGGACCCGTCCATCGCCACGACGACGACTCCCGCATCGTGGACGGCGTCACCAAACTCGTCGGTGTCCTCGATATCAACCACACGTGGCTGGTCGTCCCCCTCGGCCAGCGCCTCGACCGTCCCGGGGGCCTCTCCCGGTCCAGCGACAACGATATCCCCACCGAGGGAGTCGACGACCGTCTCCAGGTCGTTGGCACACATTTTTTCTCACCGGAGGCGTGCTCGTAGCCGCATAGGCAGCATTCGTGGAGGAGTCATAATATACCGTCGGCGGCTCTCGCCGAGGTGGCTGACCCAGCCACCTACCCCCGGACCGACAGACGGCTTCGTGCTGCGTCCAACCTCTGCATTCGGCACGCCAGTTCTGGTCGCTGACAGAACTGGCGACGGAGCCGTTGCAAAAAACCAATACCTGATGACGACCTATACAGGGTACTGTGACGAACACGCAGGTCACTCTGATCCAGATCGACAACTACGGTCCGTGGACGACGACCCCGGAGCCGCGCCGCGAGGTCGACCTGCAGACCATGCAGTCTCGCCTCTATGCGGACGTCTCCCAGCTCGTCGGTAACCGCGAGGGCTACGCCTTCTTCGGCCGCTTCGACAACATGGTCACGGTGACCAACGGCCTCGACACGGCGGCCCACGACCTCATCCAGGAATCGCTCGGCAACCGCTACCCCGTGACCGCGAGCATGAGCGTGGCCGTCGGTCCCAGTCCGGTCGAGGCCCTGGGCAGGGCTTCCGAGCGCCTTCAGGACGCCGGCAGCGCACAGGACAGCGAGCGCCGTGAGATCCTCCGCGGCGACCCACTCTCGGAGGTCGAACGGACGGACACGGACATCCAGGTCGCCCACTTCGACGTCGACGACGCCACCGGGAAGTACACGGACCAGCTCAACGAGTTCGACACCTTCATTCGCATCGAACAGGGCTACGCCGAGCTCATGCGGTACATGCGTCGAGCCCACGATTCGATGGCCTTCTTCGTCGGCGGCGACAACGTCATTACCGTCTGCTCTGCCGTCGACGAGGCGGGCTACCGCGACGCCATCGCTCACGTCGAGGACGCCGTTGGCGTCGAACTCAAGGTCGGCGTCGGCCGCGCCCGCACCGCCCAGGCCGCCGGGATGGACGCCAAACACGCCCTGGAGGACTGCCGGGAAACCGGCTCCGGCGTCGAACTCGGCTGGTAACGGACGGCGCGGGCCGACCGTGTCACTTACCATCGTGTGCGTGTACTGTGACCACATGCCGTGGCTACGCCGACGCGACCTGGAGGGTGGGAAAGAACTGGGCGTCTGGCTGCTGGTCGACGACGGGGCTGTCGTCGAAGAACTGTACGTCGAGTCCCACGAGTACCGTGGTGGCGACTTCGACGTGTACACGGCGACCCCCGACGGCGAGTGGACGCACGTCGGCGAGTACGGGAAGGTCGACGATGCCTTCGCCGCCGCGCTCGCGTATGCCGAGGACAGCGACCACCCGGTCGACGGACGCTGACTGCCCGGCGCGCCGAGGGAAAACTCGCTCGAATCCAAATCAGTGACCGGTTTTAGCGGTAGCCGGGACTCCGCATGGACGACCACAATATGCTTGTCCGGGTTCGGTAAATACAGGCTACATGACTGACCTGTCCGACTCGGGTCCCCCTCCGCTTCTCGAAGCAAAGGAATTCGACGAATCGTCTGTCTTCACGCCGGAGGCGCTGCTGGAGAATGCGCGACGGCAGAAGGACCTCCCGAAACGCTCGGTTCCGGATATCTGCATCCTCGACCCGGATGGGGATATTGTGCGCCAGCTGACGGCCACCGGGGAAGCACGTAACGACGAAGCATGGGCCGGCTATCACACCGACCTCTATCGGTTCAAACGACACGGTGAGGAATTCGGCATCGTTGGCTGTGCGGTCGGGGCATCGTTCGCTGTTCTCGTTGCGGAGCAACTGTTCGCCGCTGGCTGTCGATTGCTCGTCAGTGTAACCTCATCGGGGCAGATCGTGCCGAAGGACGACCCACCCTACTTCGTTCTCATCGAGCGTGCGCTCCGCGACGAAGGAACGAGTCATCACTACCGTTCGACGAGTCGCTATGCAACGCTCGGTGACGAGCTCATTGCTCCGGTCGAGGAAGCGTGCAAAGCTGTGTCTCGACCTGTTTATACCGGGGCAACGTGGACGACGGACGCTCCGTTTCGGGAAACGGAGACTGCGATCGAACGTGCTCGGTCAGACGACATCCTTGCTGTCGAAATGGAGGCGGCTGCACTGTATACGTTCGCAGCGGTTCGGGAACTGCCAGTCGTCTGCTTCGCCCACGTGACAAACCAGATGGGACAGACCGAGAACGACTTCGAGAAAGGGGAAGCAGACGGAAGTCAAGACGCGTTAGAGGTGGTCGACGCAGCCGCTACCGCCTGGCGGTCTCTCGACTGAGCAGCACTCACTCGGACACACGCGGTGAGCCGGTTTCTGAAACGCGGGTCAAGAGGGGCCTCTGAGTTAACTGTCTGAACGCACCCTCTGGGCTTCGTTTAGCCGCCGGTGAACGTCGCTGTTTTTACTCGCGGCCCCCGTCGACACTGTAGAGACGTGAACCACGTTCCGAACAGCGCCTCCGACCGCATCGACACGTTCGGCAGAGCACTTTTGACGGACACGCAGTCCGGGTTTACTGCCGAACTTCGCGACGACCTCCGGATGGTCGTGTCGCTCGAAGCCGTCGAGAGAGAGGCGCGGTGTCGCTACGAACTGGCACACACGCAGACGCGGCCGACGTTGCGCGCCTACGGGTCGTTCGTGACGACCATCGTGGACGGCATCGACGACCACTTTGTCTCCTGGAACGTTCATCCACCGGACAACTACACTTACGAGCGGACCGTCGACGGCCGACACCACTACGTCGGGACTCTCCAGATACCGTGATTGCCCGACAGCAGAACGACCCGGGTACGCACGACGAGACGGACCCGCGCGCTGTCCCTACTGCTCGGCCAACCAGGTAAGGAGCCCGTTCTGGGCGTGCATCCGGTTCTCG
>CAZOWU010000004.1:0-23851 GCA_964583735.1 uncultured Halobacteriales archaeon
TGTAGCCCGTCAGGTCGGGGATCGGGTGGGTGATGTCCTCACTGGGCATCGTCAGGATGGGCAGCTGTGTGATAGAGCCTTCCTGACCCTTGATCCGGCCGGCCCGCTCGTAGAGGCTCGCGAGGTCGGTGTACATGTACCCGGGGTAGCCACGCCGGCCAGGCACCTCCTCGCGGGCGGCGCCGATCTCCCGCAGGGCCTCGCAGTAGTTGGTCATGTCCGTCATGATCGTCAGCACGTGGTAGCCCTGCTCGAAGGCCAGGTACTCGGCGGTCGTCAGCGCCAGCCGCGGCGTGACGATCCGCTCGACTGCGGGGTCGTCAGCCAGGTTCATGAAGACGACCGACCGCTCCAGCGCGCCCGTGCGTTCGAAGTCGTCCATGAACTCGTTTGCCTCCTCCTGGGTGATCCCCATCGCGGCGAAGATGACCGCGAACTCCGTGCCGTCTCCGTCACCCTCGCTTTCGCCGGATTCTTCCTCGGGGACGGTCGCCTGCCGGGCGACCTGCAGCGCCAGCTCGTTGTGGGGCAGCCCCGACGCCGAGAACAGCGGGAGCTTCTGGCCGCGGATGAGGGTGTTCATCCCGTCGACCGCCGACACGCCGGTCTGGATGAACTCCTGGGGATACTCCCGCGAGTAGGGGTTGATCGCCGACCCGACGATGGGCTGCTGGAGTTCGGGCTCGATCGGCGGGCCGCCGTCGATCGGGTCGCCCGCCCCGCTGAGCACTCGGCCGAGCAGGTCCTCGGTCAGGTCCATCTGCAGCGTCTCGCCGAGGAATCGTACCGAGGAGTTCTTGTCGATCCCCGAGGTCCCCTCGAACACCTGGATCGCGACGGCGCTGCTCGAGGTCTCCAGGATCTGACCGCGCCTGATGCTGCCGTCTGGCGTCTCGATCTCGACTATCTCGTCGTAGCCGATCGGCTCGTCGACCTCGGCGAACACCAGCGGTCCACTGATCTCCGTGATTGTCTTGTATTCCTTTTGCATCGTTAGTACAGCTCCCGAGCTTGTTCGGTGAGCTCCGCTTCCAGTTCCTCGATGTATGACTCCCACTCCTCCTGTACGGCGATGCGGTTGAGCCGGGGGAGTGCCTCGACCGAGGTGATCTCCTCGACGGGGACGCCGGCGTCCAGCGCGTCGAAGGCCTCGTCGTTGAACGTCTTGATCGCCGAGACGATCCCGGAGGTCTTGGCCGGCTCACAGTAGGTGTCCACGTCGTGGAAGGCGTCCTGCTGGAGCCAGGCCTCCCGCAGGTAGCGGGCGACCTCCAGGGTCAGCTGCTGGTCCTCGGGCAGGGCATCCTTGCCGACCAGCTGGACGATCTCCTGGAGTTCGTCCTCCTCGTCGAGGGTGTCGATCGCCCACTGGCGGGTGGTCGACCAGTCCTCGTTGATGTTCTCCTCGAACCAGGGGTCGAGCTGGTCCCGGTACAGCGAGTAGGACTCGTTCCAGTTGATCGCCGGGAAGTGCCGGCGCTCCGCGAGGTCGGCGTCGAGCGCCCAGAAGGTCTTGACGATCCGGAGCGTGTTCTGGGTGACCGGTTCCGAGAAGTCACCACCCGGCGGCGAGACGGCGCCGATGACCGACACCGAGCCGTCCGTGCCGTTGAGGTTCCGGAAGTAGCCCGACCGCTCGTAGAACTCCGAGAGCCGCGCCGCCAGGTAGGCAGGGTAGCCCTCCTCGCCGGGCATCTCCTCCAGCCGCGCGGAGATCTCCCGCATTGCCTCGGCCCACCGCGAGGTGGAGTCGGCCATCAGCGCCACGTCATAGCCCATGTCCCGGAAGTACTCCGCGATGGTGATCCCCGTGTACACACAGGACTCCCGGGCTGCAACGGGCATGTTCGAGGTGTTGGCGATGAGGCAGGTCCGGTCCATCAACGCGTTGCCCGTGGTCGGGTCCTCCAGTTCGGGGAAGTCGTCGATGACCTCGGTCATCTCGTTGCCCCGCTCGCCACAGCCGACGTAGATGACGATGTCGGCGTCGGCCCACTTGGCGAGCTGTTGCTGGGTGACGGTCTTTCCCGACCCGAAGGGGCCGGGGATGGCCGCCGCCCCACCTTTCGCCAGCGGGAACAGCCCGTCGAGAATCCGCTGGCCGGAGACCAGCGGCGTGGTCGGCGTCTGCTTCTCGTCGGCCGGCCGGGCTTCCCGGACCGGCCACTCCTGGCGCATCGCGACCTCTTCGCCGGTGTCGAGTTCGACGACCGTCTCCTCGACGGTGAACTCGCCGGACTCGACGCCGACCACCTCGCCGCCCTCGGAGTCGGGCGGGACCATCACCTTGTGGTCGATACTCGGCGTTTCCGGGACGGTGCCGACGATATCACCAGCCTCAATCTCGTCGCCCTCCTCGACTTCCGGGGTGAACTCCCAGGTCTCCTCCAGGTCGATCCCCGGAGCGTCGACCCCGCGGTCCAGGAAGGCGGAGTTCATCTGCTCTTCCAGCACGTCGAGTGGGCGCTGGACGCCGTCGTAGATGGTGTCCAGCATGCCCGGCCCGAGGTCGACCGACAGGGGAGCGTCGGTCGACTCGACGGGCTGTCCCGGCGAGATGCCGGACGTCTCCTCGTAGACCTGCAGGGTCGTTTCGTTACCCTCGATCTCGATCACTTCGCCCATCAGCCCCTCGTTGCCGACGTAAACCACGTCGTTCATCCGCGCGTCGAGGTCCGTCGCCGTCACGACGGGGCCGGATACGCTCTCGATGACACCGTCCTCGCGGACATCTGTGTCTGTTGCTTGACTCATAGTTACTCTTGGTCGTCCATCAGGTCGATACCGATGGCTCGTTTGATCTGCTCGCGCAGTCCGCTACTTCCCGCGTCCCCGCCCAGCGTCACCAAGACCGGGTCGACGCTCGTCTGGACCTCCTCCCGGACGCCCCGGGAGAGGTGGTCAAGGTCCTCGTCGTGCATCACGACGATCCCGACGTCGTCGTCGGTCAACAACCCGTCGACCGCACCGTCGAGTGCCTCGTCTTTCTGCCCGTCGGGGACCTCCTCGAACTTCCTGACGCCGGCCAGCCGGAAGCCAGTAGTGAACTCCGGGCTGCCGACGACGGCGATCTCTTGGCTCATCGCATCACCAGCTCCTCCTGGATCTCTTCGGGCGAGAGACCCGCTTCGCGGCCGCGGGCCACCGCGCGGATGTTGTCGACTTCCCGTTCCTTTGCGAGAATGTAGGCCAGGACCGGACAGACCGACAGGGGGTACCGGCTCGACAGCTGTTCGGAGTACTCGAGCAACGCCCTGTCGAGGGCGTGCTCGAACTCGATGACGCTGTCAGCTTCCTCGAGGACGTCGAGTGCCTCCTGGAGGTCGTTGCCGTAGCTGCTCTCGCGGACGAACGTCACGAGCTGCTGGGTGTCCTCCGCCACCTGGCGGACCTCGGTGGCGTCGAACAGCCGTCCGCCCTCGATGTAGTAGTCCGTGGGGTCGATGTCCGCCCCGCTGCGGGCGATCCGGAGGACGTTCATCAGGTTCCGGAAGTCGATCTCAGCCCGGAGAAACTCGATGTAGAGTCCGACCGGGGAGTCGCCCTCGGCGGTGTCGGGCAGGCCGGCGAGCAGCGTCTCGTAGAAGGCGCGGTCGACGGCGTTTTCCAGTGGCACCAGCAGTCCGGTGTCCTCGTAGTCGGCCAGCGCGGCCTCCAGCCCGTCGCCGAACACCGTCCGGTCCAGCGCCTCCAGGGCCTCCTCGACCGACTCGGCGGCCAGGAGAGTCTGGAGGTCGTCGGCGGAGAGTTCGCCCGCACGGATGAGGTCGTCCTCAACCTCCTCGGCGTCGGCCCCGGAGTAGAGCCCGCGCAGCACCGTTTTGATGTTCCAGGCGTCGAACTTCCGGAGGTACCGGGCGATGTAGTCGTACAGCGCCCCCTCGGACCAGCGCAACAGGTCCTCGAAGTGTTTCGCGAGGTTCCGGTTGAGCGCGTACTCGATGAGGTCGACTCCCGAGTACCGCGACCCCAGCGCGTTCATCTCCGCCTCGTACTCGCTGTCCTCCATGAAGCGGGCGATCTCGCCGGTGCCCATCCGCACCAGCTTCCGGTAGTCGTCGTCGTCGAAAAGTGACGCCTGGCGCGACCGGACGCGGGCGGTCACGTACTCGTAATTGCCGCCGGTACGCTGCTGTTCGGTGCTCATTGCTCGAACAGACGGTCGCTGACCGCTTTGAGGTTGTCCTCCCAGACCTCCTCGAGCACGGAGTCGAAGGTGTTCTTGACGCGGACTCGCGAGCCCTCGCTCTCAGCGACGACCCCACCGAGGCAGTCGAACTCGCCGGCGTACTCGTACCCCTCGTAGTCTGCGAGGACCGACTCCAGCAGCTCCTGGTCGCCGGCCCGGCCGTACACCTCGACGGTCTCGTCGTCGTCGAACTCGCTGGCGGCGTCCTCGAGCAGCGCCCGCGTCAGTTCCTCGCGGCCGTCCTCCAGGTCGGCGATAGCCTGCTCGGCCTCCTCTCGGACCTCCTGGAGGACGCCCCGGCGGGCTTCCAGGCGGGCCTGCTTTGCCTCCAGCTTCGCGCTGGAGAGTTTCTGTTCGCGTTCCTGCTCGACCTGCCGGGTGGCCTCGCGGTCGCGTTCCTCGCGGATGCGCTCGGCCTCGGCCTCGGCGTCAGCGATGACCTCCTCGGCCTGCTGGTCCGCCTCGGCGCGGATCTCCTCGGCCTGCGCACGCGCTTCGTCTCGGATGTCCTCTACGACTGTATCGAGGCTCATGAGTGGGTTAGAAGACGGTTACAGTGTGAGGAACACGACGACCAGCGCCAGGATGACCAGCGTCTCCGGGAGGACCGTGAAGATGAGCCCACGGCCGAACATGTCGTCGTCCTCGGCCACGGCCCCGACGGCCGCTGCGCCGATACCGCGTTCGGCGATCCCCGCACCGAGTGCTGCGAGCCCGACGGCGAGGGCTGCACCGGTTGTCGGGCCGAACGGAACCTGAAGTACGACTGTCGCAAACGCGAGTGCTGTCTCGATCATGGTTGTGTCTTAGGCAGTTGTAGGGTCCTCCACCACAGGTTTAAAGCTTCTCAAACGGCCCGGAAGCCGGCATCTCCGGGAGGTACGCGGAAGCGTGGCTCCGGGGGCCAAAGCAGTACAGAGACGGGTCGACGGCGGAACCGCCTCATGGTGATTGTTGTGACGATGTCCCGGCGATTGCCCGCATCGGGGTCGGCAAGCGCCGGGAACAGACGACAGTACTCACTATCAGTCGGCCGTGTGCTCTCGCTCGTGTCCGAATGGCAAGTAGGCGTCGCCGCCGCCCTCGTAGAACTTCCCGAAGAATTCGACGTACTCCAGGCGGATGGCCTGCAGTCCGGCGGAGGTGATGCCGAGCACGAGCACCAGCAGGTGACCGAGCACGAGGACAACGATGCCAGCGAGGGCGCCGACAACGAGCGCGACCGCACCCTCGCCGTTGACCAGCCCCGAGAAGACGACCTCATCCGGGACGGGCGCCTCGTTCATGAAGAAGATGAAGTGGAACTCGCCATCGTGTAGCGTGGCACCGAAGACGAGGAGATTCACCGCCAGCGCCATGCCGGCCTTCGCCAGCAGCACCGCCGCGATCCTGGTGTAGGAGACGACGTGGCCGAACGTCTCGGTGATCGACTCGATGATGCCGATGGCACCCTCGGCGACCGCCACCAGCACGACCCCGACGACGAGCAACAGCAGCGTCGGGTCCATGACCAGCCCGAGGCCGGGGACCGTGAACAGCTCGACGAACGGGAATCCCTGGAAGCCAAGCGGGATCGCCACGTTCTCGATGAGCTCGCCAGTGACGGGGTTCGTCGCCCCCTCGGTGGCGAACACCTCCCACATGAACGGGGGCTTGGCGCTGGTTGCGGTCCGGGTGAACACCCACGCCCACAGGCCGACGGTCATGATGATCCAGGAGAAGCTATCCAGAAAGGCCTCGCCGACCCCGTGCTCGAGGTTGTTCACGAAGTCGAAGAGGTGACCGACGACGATGTGGAGTACGCCGGCGACCCCGCTCAACAGCAGCCATGCGTAGGCGTAGTAGACGAAGTGTGGCTGCAGACCCTTGTGGATCGGCGGGCTGCCACCCCAGACGATCTCGCCGAGCTGGTGGAGTCCGAAGAACTCCCCGTAGAGCACGCCGAAGACGGCCGTGAACGCACCGGACCAGACGCCGATACCGCCCAGGCTCTTGATCACGTCACTGTCGAATGCCCGTATCATCCCGTATCCGATACCCATGTAGAGCAGCCCGTAGCCAAGGTCGCCGATCATGAACCCGAAAAACAGCGGGAACGTCAGAAAGAGGATGATCGTCGGGTCCAGCTCGGAGTACTTCGGGCGGTTGATGATCTCGACCAGCGACTCGAACGGTTTGACCCCGCCAGGGTTGTTCTGGACGACCGGGGGGTCGGTGGCGCTCATCGTGACGGCACCACCGTCGGCTGCCGCCGTCGGTTCCGGCGAGCCAGCGCCGCCGGCCGGCTCGCGTTCGGTGATGTGGCCGTCGTCGTCGTATTTGGCCTGTTCGAGTTCGGAAATGTCGACGTGTTCGCCGACCGCCCCGTGCAGCGTCGCGACGAACTCGTCGTACTCGGCAGTCGGGATCCACCCCTCGGCGACGAAGGCGTTCTCCGTCGTCGCGAAGGACAGCGGCGCCTCGCGGCGCTGGACCTCGACCGTGAGCTCCTCCTCCGCAGCCAGAAGGAACGGTCCGACATCGTCGGCGGTTTGGTCGAGGTCGTCCTCGACCGCCTCGAGTTCCGCCTCGAGGTCGGCCTTACGCTCGGCGAGTTCCGCGAGGTACTCCTCCGGGCTGCCCTCGCCCTCGGGCACCTCGAGTTCGGTGAACGTCGCCCCGACGAGCGCGCTCTGGAGGGTCGCCTCGTCGGTGTACGCGAACACACCGACAACCTCCTCGCCGGCGATGAGCTCGAAGGCGTCGATCTGTGAGTCGGCCAGGGCGGCCTCGACGTCGCCGGGGTCGGCCTGGCCGACGCGGACCGCCAGGCTGTCGTAGCCCGACAGGAGGTCGATGTCGACCCCCAGGTCGACGAACGGTTCCATCGTGTCGAGTCGCTCCTCGACACCCTGGAGTTCGTCGCGGACCTCGTCGCGGCGGTCGTCGAGTTCGTTGACCTCCTTGCGGACCGCCTCGAGTTCCTCCTCGACGGTCTCGTCGGTAACGACCTGGTTTGTCGCCTCGATGTCGGCCTCGTCGACGTCGAGGATGGTCTTCAGCGACCGGACCGTGACGAGCTTCTCTGCAGCCTCGTCTGCGCCCTCGACCGGGTCGCCCGGCGAGAAGCCCTCCCAGGAGCCGTCGTACTCGGTGAGGTGCAGGAGGTGGAGGTCGTGGACCGTCCCGATGACGTCGTCCATGACGGGTTTGGAGCCGGTCACCGAGACCCGGCTCATCCGCTCAGGTCTGAGCATGCACCGCCTCCTCGAACAGGTCCACGACGTGCTCGACCACCTCGTCGGTACGCCCCTCCGCGGCCGCGGTCAACTGCTCGCGCTCCTCGCGGGCCTCCTCGAGGATGCGCTCGGCCTCGGCCTCGACCTCCTCGCGGGCCTCTTCGAGCCGCTCCTCCGCGGCGGCCCGGGCCTCCTCGCGGGCCGTCTCGCGTATCTCGTCGGCCTCGACCCGCGCCTCCTCGACGCGCTCGTCGGCCTTCTGGCGGGCCTGTTCGACGATCTCGTCGGCCTCCCGCTCCGCCTCTTTGATGCGCTCGAGAACTTGTGTCTGTGGCATTCCTCAGTCACACGGATGTACTGGGAGTCCCTATTTGGTAGTTGCGAAAGTGTGCGAGGGGAAAGCAGGGGGATTATGCCGCTTGCCTCCCTATCTGACACCGATGGGCGTCCTCGAGAACAAGGCGCGGGCCCGAACGTTCTACAAGTACCTCTCGAAGGTCTACGACCGCATCAACCCCTTCATCTGGAACGAGGAGATGCGTGACGAGGCCGTGGCGATGCTGGACATCGGCCCCGAGGACCGTGTGCTGGACGTGGGCTGTGGAACCGGCTTCGCCACCGAGACGCTGCTGGAGGAGACCGAACGCGTCCACGGACTCGACCAGAGCGGCCACCAACTCCGGAAGGCCTACGCGAAGTTCGGCAAGCGTGGCCCCGTCCGCTTCTACCGCGGGGATGCCGAACGCCTCCCCTTCGCCGCCGACGCCTTCGACGTGGTCTGGTCGTCGGGGTCGATCGAGTACTGGCCGAACCCCGTCGACGCTCTCGAAGAGCTCCGGCGGGTCGCCAGACCCGGTGGCCAGGTGCTCGTCGTCGGCCCGGACTACCCCGACAACACCGTCTTCCAGAAGGTCGCCGACGCGATCATGCTCTTCTACGACGAGGAGGAGGCCGACCGGATGTTCGCCGAAGCCGGCTACCCCGACTTCGAGCACTACATCCAGCAGGCCCGTCCCGGCAGCCCCCGTGCTATCACGACCGTCGCCGACCTCCCAGAGTGACCCACCGCCCCGAGCGCTCACCACCCCGAGCGCTCACCACCCCGGGGGTTGCACCCGTCGGGAATCAGGCAGTCGTCTCCAGGCGCGCGACAACCCCCGTGTCGGTCCGGACCGTCACGGAGACGCTGTCCCCCGGGTCGAGTTGCGTGTTCGTCGACGCGAGCACGACAGCGGCAGTCTCCCCGGCCCGCCACCGGCCGTCGTGAGCGCTGTTGAACGGGCCGGTCGGCCCGCTCTCGAACCCGGTCGCGGCGAAAAACGGGACTGGCGGTTGGTGGGCGACCGGCTCGCCACCGACCCGGACGGTCACGGTCAGGGCACTCACAGAGAGCGAGTCACCGCCCTCGTGTGTGAGTGCAACCCGGTCCGGGCCGGCCTCGGCCGTCAGGCCCAGGCGTGCGGTCGGGACCGGTGTCGGCTCTCCAGTGGGAACGGCCGCGAACACTGCCGTCGCGCCGACCACGACGACCCCCAGCAGGACGACCGTCCCGACGACGGAACTGACCGCGCGCATGGGGCGGACTGGTCGCGGCTTCCTACTTGAACGCTGGCTACCGGCCGGCCGACGAGAAGCAGACGGTGGGTGACTACGGCCCCGACAGCGTCACGTTCGCGGTTCCGGTCGTGGCGTTCAGTCGGAAGCTGCCGGCGGGCTGGAGCGTCAGGAGGCGGCCGTCTTCCCCGGTCGTGCCGACGCGCTGCCCGTTGATGCGGACCGCCGCATCGACCGCGGTGGCGTTTGGCTCGTCCGGGCGCGTGACGGTAACCCACATCGGCCCAGTCGGGTGGGTCGCGTTGACCTGGACCCGGAGACTGTCGGTACTCGCAGTCCGTGTCAGCGCCACCGGCACCGTCTCCGGCGCGTTCGCCTGGGTCTCGTGGAACACGTTCCGGGTTGCGCCGTCGAGATACGCCTGGAGGTCACCGTGCGGGTGAGAGGCCTCGACGAGGTAGACCGACGAGTCCCCGAACCCGCTCAGGCTCGGGCTGCCGATGGCGTTCTCGAACACCCACGGGTAGAGTTTGCCCGCCCGGTCGTAGGCGAGGGTGATGCTGGCGAACTGGTTTGGCTCCCCCAGGGACCGGTCCGGCCGGAGCGTCGCCTGCCGGAGGTAGGTCCCGTCGTCGACGGTCGCCACCACGAGCCCGTCGCTGGCGGCCTGGAGGTAGACCGTCTGCGGGTCGTCGACCCCAGTCGTGCCGTCGATGACCCGGTCGACGACAGGGTTGGGAAGCGCGACGAGCCTCCCGCGAAGGCGGGCAACCCGGGTCTGTGTCTCGACCGGAAGCGAGAGGCTCGTCGACCTCCCGGCTCGCTCGCTGACGCGGTCGAGTAGCGCTCGCTCCTGCGCGGCGGCAACCCGGACCATTCCCAGCCGGCGGAAGAACGTCCGGGTGGAGGTGTCGTCCTCGCTGTAGGCGGTCAGCAGCCGGCGCTGGCGGTCGTCGAGCCGGTCGAGTCGGCTCTCGATGCGGGTCAGGGTGTCGGTGGCCACGTCGAGTCGGTCCGACGCCGTGCTGGCGCGCTGGAGCCGCTCGTCGAGGGTGAGCTCCGCGTGCCGGCCGCCGATGCGGGCCGCGCCGACCGAGACGGCGCTCGCGATGTCGAGGTCTGTCTGCGCGTACGTGCGCCGGTTGACACCGCTCGGGGTCGCCTGGTTCGACGTGTCGGCGAGCGTGACGACCGAACCGGTCCCCTCGGGCGGGTTCACCGCGGGGTTAGCGGCAGAGTCCGGGGATGTGACCGCGCCGGCACCGGCGCCGGCGAGGAGGAGCCCGACCACGAGGAGAGCGGCGAGGGCGAGTAGCCGAGAACCGCGGAGGGCAGTCATCATCACCCCGTATCCGGCGCTTATACAAAAATGGTTAGCCTTCCGTCGGGAGCGCGTAACGCCGCGAGCGGGCCGCAGACAGTTTATCCACCCAGTTAATGTTTTATTCTCGGATGGAAAGCGTTTTGCCGCCACGGGGTCCACGTGGCAGGTATGTCATCGGGGTTTCGCCTCGCCCTGATAGCCCTCCTCGTCCCCCTCGTCGCATCAGCCGGCGTCGTCGGACAGGCTGGCGGACAGTCCGAGGGCGCCACCCCGTGGGTCGAGAACACGACCCTCGAGGTGCAGCTCCAGCCCGGCGGCGACGCCCGCTGGTCGGTCTCCGCGGTGTACGACCTCTCCACGGCGGACCGGACGGCGGCGTTCCGGACGCTGGCCGAGGAGTTCACTGCCGGCGAGACCGACGAACTCGGGCTGTCGGCCTTCGAGCGGGCGGCTGCCGCGTCCGCGTCGACGACGGACCGCGAGATGGGGATCGCCGACGTCAACCGGACCGCTTCGCCGGAGTCGGCAGTCGAGAACGGGACCGGCCGGCTGACGCTTTCCTTTACGTGGACGAACTTCGCCCGGGTTGAGCGCGACAGGCTGACCGTCGGCGACGTCTTCGAGACGCCGGGCGGGACCTGGCTCCCCGGCCTCGACAACAGTCAACGGCTCGTGCTCCGACCGCCCGACGGGTACGCCGTCTTCAGCGCCAGTCCCGACGTTCCCCCGCCCCGGAACGGAACGCTCGTCTGGACGGGGCCGACGACCTTCGGAGCGGACGGCTTCTCGGTGACCTTCACCGGGAGCAGCGCGTCGACACCGACCGACACGCCAGGTGGCCCCGGCGGCCCCGGCGACCCCGGCGACCAGGGAGTCGGTGACCTGTTCTGGGTGTTCGTGGCCACGCTGACACTCGGGACGGGCGTGGCTGTCGTGTACGTCGTCGTCCAGCGCCGCGAGGGCGACCGCGGGCCTGGGCCGGCAGGAGTGGACGACGAACACGACGGCGGAGCGGATGGCACGCCCGGCAACGCGGCCGACGACGCGACCGCGATGGGGGCGACAGCAGCGGCCGACGACTCCGGGGACTTCGACGAAGAGCTGTTGAGTGACGAGGAGCGCGTCGAGCGGCTCCTGGAGCGAAACGGCGGCCGGATGAAACAGGCCACCATCGTCAAGGAGACCGGGTGGTCGAACGCGAAGGTCTCACAGCTGCTCTCGGCCATGGCTGAGGAGGAACGGGTCGACAAACTCCGGATCGGACGGGAGAATCTTATCTCCTTTCCGGACGAGGACGTGACCGACCTCGGCGACCGGGACTGATAGTGATTGTTGGACCGATGTCCCGGCGATTGCCCGCATCGGGGTCGGCAAGCGCCGGGAACAGACGACAATAATCACTATCCACCCGGTCACGATTCGTTCACGATTCGGTCGGCAGGAACGGGTGTGACACGCCTTCGAACGCCCACTCATACTGATTGTTGCGAGTATTTTCGTGGCCACGTCACGTGAACGGTTGTTTCGCGGGCTGACATCCACATATTGTGATTCACCGGCGGGAAAGAGTCGCAACAATCACTATCAGTCCACGTCGTCGTTGAGTGGACCGTGACCGGGTGGATATGAGGCGTGTCGGGCCGGGTGGCCGGCTGTCCGAGCACCCGGGACTAGGCCAGGAAGACGTGGCGTGGACGGTCGGCGAGGGCGTCCCGACCCCAGTCCAGCGTCTCTGCGAACTCCTCCGAACGGAAAAAGCCCATCGCGTCCTCCCGGGAGTCCCACTGGCTCGCGATGAACATGTCGTTGTCGTCCTCGCGGTTGACCAGCAGGCTCGTCTCGCGGTGGCCGTCCATCTCGGCCAGTAGCTCGCCGACCGACGCGAAGGTTTCGACGAACTCCTCGCGGTACTCGGGCTTGACGGTGTAGAACATCCCCATCGTTCCGAACCCCTCGCCCTCGTCGGCCCAGCGGACGATGCCGGGCAGGTCCGTCAGGAATCCGCTCGCGGTGTCGGCAGCGTCGGCGGTCTCCCAGAGGCTGACGACCGCCGAGGTGTCGCCGTCGTGGTCCTCGTAGACGTTGGTTCCCTCGTGGGTGTCGTAGCGGTCGAACCCCCCACGGAGGTCGGTCACCTCCTCGGTCAGGGTCTCGGGGTCGGCCTCGGAGTACAGCACCAGCGCGTAGACGTCCTCCCCGTGAGGGGTGCCGGCGTAGACGTCCAGCTCGGCGAGTTCCTCGCGGATACTCGTGGCGTCCTCGTCGCCAGTGTGGGCGCTCTCGGTGTCGGCCTCCTCCGCACTGGCGTCTGCGTCGTCACCCTCCCGTTCGGGAGCGTCCTCGACGGGCCCGCGCAGGACCTCCACGATATCGGGCAGGTCAGTCAGGAAGCCCTCGGCGGTGTCGGCGGCGCGTTCGGCGTTCCAGACGCTGGCGACCGTTGCCTCGCCGTCAGCCGCCCGGACCGCGGTCCGGACGTGTGAGTCGTAATGCTCGAAGTTCGACCGCAACCCGTCGACCTCCCCGGCCAGCTCCTGGGCGTCGGCCTCCGAGTAGAGCAGGACGGCGTAGTCGCCGGCCCCAAAGCCCGCGCCAGCCTGGAGGCCGAGTTGCCCGAGGCGCGCGGTCATGTCGGTGACTTCCTCGCTCTCACCGTGGGGGTGGTCGCCCTCGGCGGCGCTGCCGGGGTGTGCGCCGCCGCGCCCGTCGGCGTCGCCCCTGGCCTCGCCGTGGCCAGCGTCGCCGTCGTCGCCAGGAGTGTGGCTCCCCTCGCCAGCGTGGCCCTCGCCGGCGTGGCCCTCTCCGCCGTGGCCGTCTGCACCGTGGCCGTCTGCACCGGCGGCCGCGTCAGCGGGGTGGACCGGCGTCGCGTCGGCGCCACCGGCGTCCGCTGTCTCCTCCGCGTCGGTCACGTCGGTCTCGCCGGTGGGAACACGCTCGCCGGCCACCAGTGCTGGCAGGTCCGCTGGGGGGAACCGCCGGCCGACGTAGAACGAGCCGAACTCGGCGTACTGGGAGGTCGAGGGGTCAAAGCGCATCTCGTAGAGCAGGTCCTTCATGTCGGTGAGGTCGTCGCCCCACAGGGTGACACCCCACTCCCAGTCGTCGATGGCGATAGCGCCGGTGATCAGCTGCTGGACCCGACCCCCGTAATCGCGGCCGATAGTCCCGTGAGCGTCCATGTGTTCGGCGCGCTCCTCGAAGGGGAGGTCGTACCAGTTCTGGTCGGGCTGGCGGCGCTTGTCCATCGGATAGAAGCAGACGTGGGTCGCGTCGGGGACTGAGGGTTTCAGCCGTGTCTGGATGTAGTTGTACAGCCCGGACTCCTCGTCGAGGTCGTCGGTGAAGTAGTCGCGTGCGCGCTCGGAGTAGCCCGAGGCCTCAGTCACAGAGACGAAGGAGGTGGCCCGCTCGGTGAAGTCGGCGAAGTCGGTCCCCTCGAAGCGTCGCTCCAGGGCGCCGATGTCGGCCGTCGAGGGCCGCATGTGGAGCACGAGAACGTCGGCCTTGTGGCCGAGCACCGAGTACACCGCGGAGGCTCCCGCTTCGGCGTCCTCGACCGCCGCCGTCGACTGGAGGTGGTCGACGGCTTCCTCAACAGCCCGGCTGCGGTCGCGCTCGGGCGCCGACCGCCAGGCGTCCCAGTCGATGCGCCGGAAGTCGTGCAGCACGTACCAACCCTCGTCGGTGGGTGGGGGGTCGCGTCTGTCTGGCATACATCGGTGTTCGAGCCGGACGCTAAGGAACCTTGCCTTACGCCGTCGATATGCCGGACGGTAGGCCGGCTCCGGGCGGACCGGGACCCGGGACGGTGACTACGCGAGCAGCTGTGGGCCAAAGAACATCATCACGAGCGCGCCGAGCATGGTCAGCGAGACGACGGTCGTGACGGCAGAGGTCAGCCGCCGGCGGTTGGGAAGCGGCAGGCGGGAGACGACCGCCTCGGTGCTGGTCCGGGTGAGGTGCCCGCCATCCAGCGGGAACGCGGGAATACAGTTGAAGACGCCGAGATTGAGGTTGATCCACCCGGTCCAGAACAGCAGGTTCGCGAGCAGGAACACGCCGCCACCGAGCCCGGCGAGTGGCCCCTGGACCACGTAGAAGTCCGCAACCCCGCCGGCGAAGCCAGCGAAATTGAACGGCGACCCCGCTAGCGACGCGATGGGCAAGCCCAGCAGCCACCCGAGGTGGACGATGACCGAGGCGAAGAGCCCGCTCTGGTCCTGGACTGTCGGGTGCGACCCATCCAACAGCGACAGGAAGCCCGCAGCGGGGTACTCCCTGACCCCGAAGTCGTCGGGGACGACTCCCGTGATCCCGGAAGCGACACCGGCGACGCCGAGGACGCCGTCTTCGAGTGTCACGTCGACAGTGCGGGATTGCCCGTCGACGAAGAGCGTGACGGCGGTCGACCCCCCGGGACCAACCCCGTCGAGTGCGTCGCGGAGGTCGGCGGCGGTCCGGACGCGGGTGTCACCGACCTGCGTGATGGTCGCAGAGGCGTTCTCGGGGACACCCTCGTCGACCAGCGGGCTGTCGGGGGTCACCCGCGCGGCGTACGCACCGACCGGGATTGTCGCTGTCCCGCGGTTAGTCTGGAGGGTCGCGACAGTCCGGTTCTCCAGCGCCGTGGCGAACTCGGCCTCGGTGCGGACCGGTGTCCCGTTGACCGCTTCGATGACCGGCGCTTCCCCGTTGTCGACGTTCAACACCTCGGGGACGAACTCGACAGCGAGGACGTGGCGCTGGACGGGGACCGTCGAGCCGTCCTCCAGGTCAACCGAGACCGTAGCACTCTCGACGTCAGTCAGTGCCGCCTCCAGTTCCGTCCGGTTCTCGACGTCGGTCCCGTTGACCGCCGTGACGACATCGCTGTGCCCCAGGCCGGCGTCGGCGGCCGCCGACCCTGGGTAGGCACCTCCGACCGCGACCCCCGGAGCGACCGCGATGGCGCCCGCAACCGGGCCAGCGAGCAGCGCGAAGGCGACGGCGGTGATGACAAAGTTGTTCGTGACACCGGCAGCGAACATCCGGCTCTGGGAGCCACGGTCGGCCTCCAGCCGGCTCTCCTCGTCGGGCTCGACGAACGCGCCCAGCGGGATGAATCCGAGCAGCGCAACGCCCATCGAGTCGATGTCGATGTTCTCGACGCGACAGAGCAGGCCGTGCCCGCCCTCGTGGACGACCATCCCGACCAACAGGCCGAAGACGATGTCGGGCGCGGCCGACAGCGGGAGGAAGTCGTTGACACCGGGAATGACCAGCGCGTTCTGTGGCTCGACAGCCCGGGTCTGTTCGGGCGCGGCGAGCACGAGAACCGCCGAGAGCACAATGAAAACCGCGGCAAAGACCATGACGATGACAGCGATCCCGAGACCGACGTTGCCCCACGCCCGCCAGAAGCGGCGCCGCTGTGCGAGCCGGTCGAGGAAGGCCTTCCCCCGGCCGGTGTGTAGCGTCACGAGCGGGCCGGAGACGCGAACGTAATCCGGGAGGACACCGCGGGCCTGCAGCGCCAGGAGGGCAAGAACGTAGACCCCGAAGCCGACGAGGACTAGTTCCAGCGTACCGACCATTGGGTGCTAGTAATCGGGTACGGCAAAGAGGGTTTTCCTACGGTCCGCAGGCGGGCGAGGGCCCGGGCATCGACGGCGGCCGCTCACCGCTCGCGGCGCAACCGGTCGACGACGAACTCCCGGTCGAGTTTCGCGAGGAACGGGCCCAGCTGTGGGCCCTCCTCGTCGTCGAAGAACAGCCGGTAGCCGGCCGCGAAGAAGTCGCCGATGTCGAGGTCGTGGCGTTTGGCCGTCTCGTAGACCGCACCCTGGATCGTCTCGCCGTCGTGGCCCTCGGCGACGAACGCAGCAAGCTCGTCGAGTGCCCGCTCGGTCTCGGGGTCGAACTCCACGTCGGGGAGTTCGGCGCGCTTGAGCTCGTAGTCGAAGGCGTTGCCGGTCCGGCGAGCCCACTCGCGGGCGTGCTCGACGCGGGCCAGCGCCGCCTCGACAGCCCACTCCCGGGCGTCCTCGGGGATGTGCCCCTCCTTGCGGGCAATCTGCTCGCGGACGGAGGAGTCCTCGGTCATCCCCAGCACCGCGGCGAAGGTGTAGGGGATCCGTACCCGTTCGGCTCGAGGTTCGTCGACGACCATCGGGTAGACCCGCTCGGCGCGCTCCCGTTCCTCGGCGCTGGCCTCGCGTTCCCCGAAGTAGATGCGCTCGACGCGGTCGAACTCGTCGACCAGCTGGTCGACGTTCTCGACGCTGAAATCCCGCTGTTTCAGCGGCTTCTTCGTGAAGAAGTACGTCAACACCGCCGGTTCGAGGAAGGAAAGCGCCTCGTCGACAGTGAGAACGTTTCCCGCGGAGGAGGAGAGGGGCTCGCCGTCGAGCGTGAACCACTCGTAGACCATCGGTACTGGCGGCTCGATGTCGAGCACCTCCCTGGCGATGGCGACGCCGCTGGGCCAGGAGCCCTCGGCGTGGTCCTTCCCGAAGGGTTCGAGGTCCACCCCCAGTAGCTGCCACTGCGCGGGCCACTCGAACCGCCAGGGGAGTTTCCCCTCCCGCAGCGTCGCCGTTCCCTCGTGGCCACAGCCCTCGATGGTGTCGCCGTCGGCCTCGCTATCCGTACACCGGTAGGCGACGGTGCCGGCGTCGAGGTCCACGCCGGTGACCGTCTCTGTCAGGTGCCCACATGCCGAACACTCCGGGAAGAAGGGGACGTAGTCCTCGTCGACTTTCCCCTGGAAGTCGGCGAGCACCTCCCGGGCGCTGTCGCGGTTCCCGAGTACGTGTCGCGTGACAGCCTCGAATTCGCCGGTCTCGTAGAGCTCGGTGTTGGAGACCATCTCCACTTCGACGCCGAGCCGGTCGGCGCTGTTCTGGAGCAGGCGGGTGAAGTGCGCACCGTAGGAGTCACAGCAGCCAAAGGGGTCGGGGATCGAGGTGTAGGGCTTGCCGAGATTCCGCCCGAGCGCGCCCGCGTCGACCTCGCCGAGGCCGACGACGTTCCAGTCCAGGTCGGCAAGCCGGCGTGGGATTGCGCGCAGGCGGTCCTTGTCGTCGGCGGTGAAGACCTGGCGGACCTCGTAGCCGCGGTCGCGCAGCGCCTCCGCGACGAAGTACCCCCGCAGGATCTCGTTGAAGTGGCCGATGTGCGGGACGCCCGAGGGCGAGACGCCACCTTTGATTACGACCGGCTCCTCGGGTTCGCGGGCCTCGACGGCGTCGGCGACGGCGTCGGCCCAGAAGGCGCGGTCGGCGCTGCTCGCGGTCTCGTAGGGGTCGGGGAGGTCGGCGTCAGTCATCGTGGTTCGATGTCGGTTCCGTCGTGGTCGCCGTCGACGGCCGCAACGACCGCCTCGGGGTCGCTGCCGTCGAGCACGACTGCACGCAGGCCGGCCCGCTGGAGGAGTTTCGTCGCCAGCAGGTCCACCGGCGCGTTGCTCCCGGCGTCGATGTCCATCTCGGCAACCAGCGCGACCAGGTCGTCGACGCCGATCTGCCCGTACTTCGTCGCCTCGGGGTCGGCCTCGGGGTCGGCGTCGAACACGCCGGGGACGCTGGTCGCGTAGACCAGCAGGTCGGCGCCGACGTACTCCGCCAGGGCCGTGGCGACGGCGTCGGTCGTGTGGCCGGCCTCGGTGCCGCCCATCACGGGGACCTCGCCCCGCCGGAGCGCGGTCCGGGCCGCTCCGTGGTCGGTCGCAGGCGCCGAGACGGCTCGCTCGTCGAGGGCAGCGATCAGCAGCCGGGCGTTGAGCCGCGTGACCGCGATGCCGAGGTGGTCGAGTTCGGTCTCGTTCGCCCCCAGTTCGCGCGCGGCGCCGATGTACTCGCGGGCCGTCGACCCGCCGCCGACCACGACGCACACCTCGTGGCCCGCGTCGAGCAGGCGCTCGACGGCCGCGGCGTAGCCGGCGACGCGCGAGGAATCCAGGTCCGGCACGAGAACGCTCCCGCCGACAGAAACGACCACTATCATCGTCCTATTGTAGCCCCGAGGCGGGCTTAAGGGTTGTCAAGCCGTCCACTGAGAATCGGGCAGTATGACGGCCGAAAGAGCAGCGGGGGTGGCCAGCACAGCCAGTGGGGCTGGCGACGACAATAGGCAACAAGATCCTCCTTTTGCACGGGAATCTGGGGGTCATACCACCCCAGCAGCGGCGGTTTGTCCACCCGATTCAGTTCTCCGCTCACGCACTCAGAATTGGTTGTAAAACGTCTCCCGGGAATTGAGGGTTTCGTAAAAGGTCGTTTTACGCCCGCGATCCCTGAAACTGACCGAAGCCATCCGAAGATTCGTTCCTTTATATCAGGGTAGGACCGGTATGGATGGATGAGTCATGAGCGCAACGACAACACCCTCCCAGGAAAGCTCGAAAGAAGAGCGGCTGTGTGCGTTCCTCGAGCGGAAGGCCACCGACGGTGAGATGTATTTCAAGGGCAAGTTCATCGCCGACGAGGTCGGTCTCTCCCCAAAGGAGATCGGCGCCCTGATGGTCAAGCTGAAAGACTCCGCCGCGGACCTCCAGATCGAGAAGTGGTCGTACACGAGTGCGACCACCTGGCGCGTCGAACCGGCCTAACGGCACCGGACCCGCACGGCAGCGGTCCCCGTGCGCTCTGCCGGCTGACAGCCGGCGGGTCCCTGTTGTTTAACCACATCCGACGCGAACAGTAAGCCGATGGAGCGCAGCGAGTGGCCGGCTGCAGGGCCGCCGGTCGCCGACATCGGGTCGGTTTTCGCGGTGTACGACGTCCGCGAAGACGGCGACCGGCTGGTCTACGTCGGCCAGCCCCGTGCCCCGCCGGAGCACGTCGAGCGGGAACTCTGGCCGCGGTTTCGCGAGTGCGGGTACGAGGTGCAACTCCGGCAGGGGTATCCCGACGGCGGAGAGGAGGAGTTTCCCATCTCTGCCGGGGAGTCCGTCCTCGTCGCCAGGCCCCGGTCGGTCGGGATCGACGGGGTCCCGTGGACGAACGTCATTCTTCTCGTCGCGACGGTGCTCTCGACGCTTCTGGTGGGGGCGACAACGTGGTACCGGATCCCGCTGTCGGCGGGGCCGGTCGCGATGCTCGAGGCTTGGCCCTTCGTGGTCGCCATCCTCGGCGTCCTGGGAGTCCACGAACTGGGCCACTACGTCATGAGTCGGTACCACGACGTCGACGCGACGCTGCCCTACTTCATCCCCTTCCCGTCGGTCATCGGGTCGATGGGCGCGGTCATCCGGATGAAAGGGCGCATTCCCGACCGGAAAGCACTGTTCGACATCGGCGTCGCCGGGCCGCTCGCAGGGCTGGCGGCGACGGTCGTCGTGACCGCCATCGGCCTCCAGCTCGACCCCCTCCCCGTCCAGGAGGCTACGAGTCAGGAGGCCGGCACGTTCATCCGCTTCAACAACCCCGCGCTGCTGGTGCTCATCGCGGAGGCGACGGGGACCGCGGGGGAGCTCGCGGCCAACGGCTCGGTCCACCCGGTCGTGTTTGGCGGGTGGGTCGGGATGCTCGTCACCGTCCTGAACCTCCTCCCTGTCGGGCAGCTCGACGGCGGGCACATTCTCCGGGCGGTCCTCGGGCGGCGCCAGGAGACCGTCTCCGCCGCGGTCCCCGGTGTGCTGTTCGCCCTCGCCGCGTATCTCTACGTTGTCGAGGGAACTGTCAATTCCGTTGCGATCTGGGTCTTCTGGGGGCTGTTCGCACTCGGGCTGGCCTACGCGGGCACGGCCGAACCGGTCTACGACGAGCCGCTGGACAGGCGGCGGGTCGCCGTCGCCGTCGGTACCTTCGTTCTGGGCGCGCTCTGTTTCACACCCGTCCCTGTCGAGGTCGTGACCGTCTGAGCTCCGTCCCCGGTACAACCGCCGTCAGTGGGTGTACCCGCGGTCCGGGAGCGGCTCGCCATCGAGCGTCACGCCCGACTCGGTGGCCGTCCCGACCCGCGCCAGCGGGACGGAGAGTGTCGCGCGGGCGTTCGCTACTTCCGCTTCCGGAAGCGTACAGACGAGCTCGAAGTCCTCGCCGAAAAAGGCCCCCAGCTCCAGACGCTCGTCGCCGTCCTCGGCGACGCCCTCGACGGCACCGTCGACCGGCAGCGGCGTCTCGACGGCAAACCCGCAGTCGCTGGCCTCGGCGAGCTGGTGTAGCGACCGGGCCAGGCCGTCGCTTGAGTCCATCATCGCCGTCGCATGGGACGCAAGCGAGCGGCCGGCCGCGACGCGGGGCTCGAACCGGAAGAGGTCGTTCGCCCACTCGACGTCACCACGCTCGAACAGTCTCAGGGCAGCACCGCTGCGGCCAAGCGTCCCCGTCACACAGACCGCCTCGCCGGGGCGAGCACCCGAGCGCAACACCGGGTCCGGGGCCCGTCCGAGCGCGGTCGTGGCGACCGTGAACTCGTCGTGGCCGTCGAGGTCACCGCCGACGTAGGCCCCACCGGTCAGCTCGCAGACCTCGCGTGCACCCGCGACAAAGGACGATATCTCCCCCCAGTCGAAGGTCGGCGCGCCGTAGACGGCGACGGCGGCGACCGCCTCGGCCCCCATCGCCGCCAGGTCCGACAGCGACGCGCCGACCGCGCGCCACCCCGCGGTGTACCGGGTCGTTCCCCCCGGGAAGTCGGTACTGTCGTGGAGCATATCGGTCGTCAGCGCGAGCCCGTCCACGACGGCAGCGTCGTCGCCGGCCCCGGGGAGGGTGTCGGCGAGGCGGCCGAGCGCGGCCCGTTCGTCCATGCTGGTAGGTTCGCTCGCGGGACCCAAAGGGGCGTCGCAATCGGCGTCACTGCCCGTCCGGTCGAACCGCTCGGCCAGCCGCCGGCGGGCATCCGGAGGGTTGAAGCCCCGGCCGTCCAACGGCCGGGATATGGACGGCGACCGCCTCAAGACCGGCCTCGGGTTCGTCGCGGCGGTCGCGCTGCTCGCAGTCATCATCTGGTACATCGGCTTCGACAAGGTGGTCGCGGCACTGCTGCGTGGCGACCCCCAGATTGCCGCTCTGACACTCCCCGTCGCCGTCGTCTGGCTCTCGGCGTGGGGTCTGTCGCTGTATACGGTCCTCAGGGCACTCGACGCCCCGATCACCCCACACAAGTCGGTTTTCGTCTACACCGCTGCAGTGTTCTCGAACAACATCACGCCCTTCGGGCAGGCCGGCGGGGAGCCGGTGAGTGCAATGTTCATCTCCTCGGCCTCGGACAGCGAGTACGAGACCGGACTGGCGGCCATCGCGAGCGTCGACACGCTCCATTTCATCCCGTCGCTGGCGGTGGCCGCCGTCGGGCTGGGCTACGTCGCGGTCACGGCAGCCGAACTCACCCAGGACCTCGTCTTCGCAGTGGTGACGGCGGTGGCGCTCGCGGCGGTCGTCCCGACGGTCGGCTATCTGGTCTGGCGCTATCGCGAGCGACTCAAGCGCTTCGTCGTCGACCGGCTGGGCCCCGGGATCCAGCTGCTGGGTCGCGTCGTTCCTCTCGCTTCGGCACCCTCCCGCAAAATTATCGAGAAGCGTGTCGAGGGGTTTTTTACCTCGGTCAGCCGCGTCGCCTCGAACCGGCGGGCGCTCGTGACTGCGATGTCCCTATCGGCGCTGGGCTGGGTGTGTCTGTCCGCTTCATTGTGGCTCTCCCTCGCCGCCCTGGGTCACGTCATTCCCTTTCTCTCCATCCTGTTTGTGGTCCCAATCGGGAGCATCGCGGGCGTGACCCCCTTCCCCGGCGGGCTCGGGGGGATCGAGGCGGCTTTCGTCACGTTGCTGTTGCCACTCGGCGTCCCGGCCGAGGTCGCAACTGCAGCGGTGCTCATCCACCGGGGGGCGACCTACTGGCTCCCGACTGCCTTTGGCGGCGGTGCGGCGTTCGTTCTCAGCACCCGGACCCGCCGCGCCCGGCGGTAAACGACGTGCTTAAATGACGGCGACCGGAAACCCGTGTAATGACGACGCTCTACGACGTCCCCGTGGAAGCCCTCATCGAGGCGGTCGCCGACCGGCTCGCCGAGGAAGACGAGGTCGAGGAACCCGACTGGCTACAGTTCGTCAAGACCGGCGTGGACCGCGAACTCCCCCCCGAGCAGGACGACTTCTGGGTTCGCCGGAGCGCCAGCCTGCTCCGGAAGGTGGCCGTCGACGGCCCCGTCGGCGTCGGCAGCCTCCGCACCGAGTACGGCTCCGCAAAACAGGGCTCGAACCGCTACCAGGTCCGCCCACGCCAGCAGTCCCAGTCCTCGGGGAAAATCATCCGGACCGCCCTCCAGCAACTCGAGGAAGCGGGCTACGTCGCGACCGCCGAAGGCGAAGGGCGGACTGTCACTCCCGATGGCCAGGGCTTTCTCGACGACACCGCTGCCGGCGTGCTCGAGGACCTCGACGACCCCGCACTCGAGCGGTACGCCTGACGGCCGTTTTTGCTCGGAAGACGAGCGGGTCGAGACGCGACTGCCGGGAGACTGCAGGTCCCTCGAACTGTGCGAGCGGGCAACGCGCAGCGGAGCCACCCTCGAGAACCGTGCGCCTGCGGCGCACGAATGCTACCGTTCCCGTTCGGCTGACGTTCGGTAGTGCCGTAGAACTGTTCGCGTGGCTCCCAGCAGCCACAGCCGCGTCGTCATCTACAGAGGGTCGGGATGACACACGGGCCAATCTTCTACTTGGTGGTTGGCAGCATGCGAGAGACACAGTGTGTATCCACCAGTGTACGTTCGACCGAGTTATCCGGGTACTCGGGAGAGATGGGGTAGAATCTCCACTCGAAGCGGGGCAAGTTTTCTCAATAGAGGTCTGTAGTAATACATCGAAACCGCTGGTGTCAGGCGATTAGTGGGGGTGTTTTTCAATTGAACAGTTTCCATCGCTCTCGGTAACCCCTTTGTTTCACTTGGGACGGCAGCTATTGCTGACCGAGTGCACAGGCACACTGCGTTCATACTGCCGGCTGTACGTCTGTGAAGAATCACGCCATCCCGGGGTGGCAAGTCTCTGCACGAAGGGACAGCCGGCAGTATCAGCAGGTACCATGCACGTACTTCGAATCTGATGTCTACAGCAGCGACCAACGAGCGGGGTGCTCCGTAATGGTTTTGCGGGTGAGCCGACAAACAGAAAGTATGAGTGGTGACCCCAGCGACGAGGAGCTCCAGCGGCTCCGAGAAGAGAAGATGGAACAGCTCCAAGAACAGCAGGGCGGCGGCCAGGACGAGGAGGCAATCGAGCAACAGCGCCAGCAGGCAGAGGCCCAGCGCAAGGCCGTCCTGCGGCAGAACCTGACCGACGGCGCGCGCAAGCGGCTCAACACCGTCAAGATGTCCAAGCCCGAGGTCGGCGAGCAGGTCGAACAGCAGATCGTCGCACTGGCCCAGAGCGGCCGCATCCAGGGGAAGATCGACGAGGAAAAGATGAAACAGCTCCTCCAGGAACTCACCCCGGACTCCAAGAGCTTCGATATCCAGCGCCGGTAGCGCGGGGATGGAGGTCGAGTCCGGACGCTGATGCGCGCAAAACACGGACAGGCGACCGTCGAAGCGGTGTTTCCCGAGCACGTCCGGTCGCGGGTGACTGGCCCGAGCCGGTG
>CAZOWU010000005.1:0-17943 GCA_964583735.1 uncultured Halobacteriales archaeon
TCCCAGACGATCGAACAACGCGAACGCTCCTGGTACTTCTATTTCTTCCAGTTCGAGGAGGTCGCCGAAGCGTGGCTCCGGCACGACGACTGGCGGCTGTTTCGCGAGTGGACCCGTGGCGATGGCGACCAGGAACGCTACATAGACGACCTGTCCCGACCGGGGGCGCTCACAGCTGCGCTCAACTGGTATCGGGCGAATGTCAGGCCCCAGCCCCCGGAGGAACGCGGAGCGGACTACCCTGACGTGACCTGCCCGGTGCTGGGCGTGTGGAGTGACAGGGACCACTACCTCACCGAAAAACAGCTGACGGCATCCACCGAGAAGGTCGATGGGCCGTGGCAGTACGAACGGGTCAGCGACGCGAGCCACTGGCTGATGCTCGACGAGCCAGGTGAACTGAACGGCACTCTCACGGAGTTCCTGACGGGCTGACCGACGACGGCACTCCACGACAACTGTGCACGTGAGAGTGGCGACCCGGCAGTACCCGCTGGTTCACTCCCACCCGGGCTCCAGAAGCGGCGTGGTCGATACACGCCCCGGGTGCAACGCGGCGCGTCGTGGAGTTCGCGGAAGCCAGGACCCTAACTGTTATTTAGAACGACAGTGTCATGTGGTACACGATGCCAATTGACTACGCGAACCGCGAGCGGTCGTTCGAGCTGTACCGGAAGGGCAAGGTCGAGGGGACGTGGGACCCCGACGACTACGACTTCCAGCAGGACGTCGAGGACTGGGATGCACTCTCCGAGACCGAGCGCCGGGTGTTCCTGGCGACAGCCTCCGGCTTCTACGAGGGTGAGGAGGACGTCACGCGGACGCTGGCACCCTACATGGTCGCGCTGGACGCGCTGGACGACGAAACGGTGCCGTTCGACCCGGTCCAGGAGGAGGTTTTCCTCTCCCAGCAGGTGTACGAGGAAGCAAAGCACACGGACTTTTTCAGCCGGTACTACGAGGAGGTCGTCGGCACCCAGAACACCGAACAGTTCCTCCTGCGCGAGGGAGACCAGTACGAGACCGACGACCTCTACGAGCAGGGGGAGGACCTGCTGGCGGTCGTCCGCGGGGGTGACCAGCGAGAGCTCCGCCACACCCTTGGGCTGGCCTACCTGAACTACATGGGCATCCTCGAGGGCCAGCGCGCCCGGGGCGGCTACATGGCGTTCGACCAGATGTGTCAGAGCAAGGCCGCGGAGCTGGGCCACGACGAGTTCCTCTCCGGGTTCCAGACCGCGCTCGGAAAGGTCCGGCAGGACGAGACCCGCCACATCGAGAACGGTCGGTGGGTACTCCAGCAGCTCGCGGCGGCCGACCCCGACATCGTGCCCGAGGTGTACGAGCCAAGATTCGTCCAGTACATCGAGGCGAACATCCTCTCGGGGCCGACGTACGAGGAGATGCCGTTCTCGGCGTACGACGAGCAGGCCATCGGAAAGAAGGCTGTCCGGCACCTCCAAGACACCATCGACTACATCGGTGCCGAGAAGTTCGACCGGCTCTCCGACGCCCAGGCCGCCATCCAGTCGATGCGCGCCGAGGCCGAGGAAGCAGCCCCCGCCGGCGACGACGACTGAGCCTGCTGTCGGGAGTCGAACTCGTCGCTGCCGACGTGGCCGAACGTGTGGTAACATTTAACACGATATCCAGTATAGCAGACGGTGGCATGTCAACAGAGACAGACACCTCGCGCAAGGGGTACGCCATCTTCGTGGAGGAGATCACGGACTGGGACCGCTACCTGGAAGAGTATCTGCCAGCAGCAGGCGAGGTAGTTGACGACCACGGTGGCACGGTGACCGTCTGGAACAGAGACCCCGACGTGATCGAGGGGGAGTGGGACCACAACATGACGGTCGTTGTCGAATTCCCGTCACTCGAGGACGCTCGGGCGTGGTACGAGGACCCCGCCTACGAGGAGGTCAAGTCGGTTCGGCACGACGCGTGTGAATACTCGCATGCGATACTCACTGCCGAGTTTTCGCAGGCGGATCTCCCCGGGTGAACCACTCCACGCGACTGTCGCGCCACGCAGTACCAACCCGTCTCGACCGTCGAGGGTTGCCCTTCGCGTGTCGTGTGCGCCATCTCATTCGGGAGTCCCGTTCCCGTCTGCGCCCACCCCGGTCCGGCGCAGTGCCGCCCGGAGCGATTCGACATCACCGTGTGTATCGCCGAGGACCCGAACGACGGTATCGGCCAGGTCCGCGATAGACTCCTCGTCGACCTGCACCTCGACGAGACTGCGGTCGCCCTGCAGCCGGACCGTCTTGACCGTCGGCGCGTCGTGGATGAGTTCGGTCTCCTGTAGAAACCCGGCTTCAGCGGGGTACGCACGGTCCAGCTTCTCGGTGCCCGCCGACGTGATCTGGTAGAGGTCGCGGTCGACCTCCGTGACCAACCCGGCTGCGCTGCACGCAGCGAGCGTCTCTGCAACGGCCTGTTCGCTGCGGCCGGTCTGCTGGCAGAGGTGGTGGCTGTTCGACCGCCCGTGCGCGAGGACCTGTAGCACGTCCGCCGCGTGCTCTTCGACGTCCATGACAGTAAGAAACACCGAAGGAATACATACTCTGGTGTGAGACGGTGCTGTCCCGCCGGCCACGTTCAGCGTCCGCCCTGGGGCCAGTCGCTCTCATGCACTAACAGTTCGGTATCCCTCGCTGGCGATTCCGCCGGTACGGCGTGAACGGGCAATCCCCCGAACGTTTATGTGCGTACTCGCCAGGGGGCACATCATGCAGATCACCGGAGTGACCCAGTATCACGCGACACACGAGATGGACGGCGCGTTCCACCCGACCTGGATCCCGGGGCACGCCCAGGGGAGCCACGAGGCAGAGCTATTCGAGGTCGAAACCGACGCCGGTATCACCGGTGTTGCTGCCGGACCGAGCCTGGGTGGCTTGCGGTACGAGGACCAACTGGAAGGGTTCCTTGCCGGCGAAGACCCCCACGATATGGAGACGATCCTCGGCAAACTCGACAGCTTCCGACTGAGTGGCCCCCGCCCCTGGCACGTCGAGATGGCCCTTTGGGACATCATCGGGAAAGACGCAGGGAAGCCGGTTCACGAACTGTTCGGTGGGACGGCAGGCCCGATCCCGGTCTACGCCTCGACCGGGGCGGTCGTGGATGCCGAGGACCGTATCGAGTACATCGACGAGCACGTCGTCGACGAGGGTATCCAGGCGGTCAAACTCCGGGTGACCGAACTCGAGCAGATCGATATCGTCCGGGAGGTCCGCGCCGCCTTCCCCGACCTGACACTGATGGTGGACGCCAACAAGGGGTGGGCGATACGGGCGGTCGAGCCGGAGGTCGAGTGGTCCTACAAGGACGCGCTCCGGTTTGCGCGCCAACTGGAGGAACTCGGCGATATCGGGTGGCTCGAGGAGCCGTTGCCGCGCCACCAGTACGCCCGGTACGCGAGGTTGCGGGAGGCGACTGACATTCCCATCGCCGGGGCGGAGTTCAACGACGGGGTTGGTGACCTCACCGAGTTCATCCGTCAGGACGCTCTCGACGTGCTGCAGGCCGACGCTGCGCTCGCGACAGGGGTCAAACGCGCCGTCGACGTCGCGGCAATGGCCGACGCCAACGGGATCGAGTTCGTGCCCCACACGTGGACCAACGGGGCGGGGTTCGCAGCCAACTTACACGTGATGGCCGTCGCCGGCAGTGCGTGGTGTGAGTATCCGCTGGAGCCACCGTGGAATGCTGACGTCGTCTCGTTTTTCCTCGACGAGCCGTTCACCCACGAGAACGGCTCCGTCGAACCGCCGACCGACCCGGGACTGGGAATTACGGTCGACTGGGACGCGGTCGACGACGCCTGAGCGTGGTCGTTGCTGGCAGTTACGAGTCGAGATGGTCCAGCAGCAGTTCGGAAACATGTTCGGGAGACTCGTCTGGGACCCAGTGAGTGGCGTCGGAAAACTGCTTCAGGTCGCCGTCCTCGCAGTAGCTCAGACTCTTCGGGGCAAGCTCCGGGACGAGCGCCCGGTCGTTCTCCCCCCAGATGACCCGCGTCGGGGCCTGCACCTGTTCGCGGGGTGGGCTCTCGCTGTGACGCACCAGGGCCCGGTACCAGTTGACCATCGCCGTCACCGTTCCCTCTCCGGCCCAGGCCCGGCGATACCGGTCGAGTTCCGAGTCCGAGAAGGTGCCCGCCCGGGACCAGTCCCGCATCGCGGCTGCCAGGAACTCGTGGTCGTCGCGCCGCAGGACCCACTGCGGGAGACAGGGGACCTGGAAGAAGAAGACGAACCACCCTCGGGCTCGACGACGACGGGCAGAGACGCTGAACGGGAGTCGCGGCACCCGGCAGAGTGAGCTACCCGTCGCCGTGTCTCGACCTCGTGTGGCAGGCAACAGACCGACTTCGCGTGACCGTGGACGAACGCCACAACAGGTGTGAGAAGCTGCCCGAACTCCCCTCCCCCTGTGGATATGCGTCTGTAGCGCTCAACGGGACGGCAACTACTCGCGGACGGTTGCCCGGAGATACCACAGCAGCAATGCGAACATATAGGTTATTCTGGACAGTCAACTATCGGGCATGCACATACTCATGCCGGTGGACGCCGACGAGGAACGCGCAGTCGTGGCCGCGGAAACCGTTGCTGCGCAGCCGTGTGCGGCCGAGGAGATCCGCGTCACGGTCCTGAACGTCCACGAGGACATCGAGGTCTCCAGCGTCGACAGCAGGACCGTCAGCTCGGAGGAGTGGTACGACGAGGAGGACTTCCCGGCCAGCGTGGGGAGGGCGGCGGCGGTGCTGGAGAGAGCGGGCATCACCGTGGAGAAACACCGGATAATCGCCGAGCCGGGGCCGGGGATCGTGGAAGCAGCCGACGAGGTCGGTGCCGACCAGATTGTCATGTGTGGTCGGAAGCGCACCCCCGTCGGGAAGGTGCTGCTCGGAAGCGTCGCGCAGTCGGTGTTGCTCAACGCCACTGTCCCGGTCACCGTGACCGACGTTGAGAAGCAGTGACCAGCCCCGCGGAATCCCGCCTCGGCGGCCGCGACGTGCTGGTGTCCAACTGAGCCCGGTTCCGATTTGCAGTTCCTGGTCGATGTAGATTGGCGGCTGTTTCCGATGTTGTGGAGACAAAGCGCGTCGTGGAAACAGGCGGCCCCACCCTCAAGCAGCCTGCGTCAGCAGGCGAGTCAGTGGGGTAGTTCACTGCGTACACGGGCGCTCGAGGGTGGAAATCCGAATCCGGTCTGATGTATTGGGATGGTATTGCGGTCGTGGAAGAGGAACCTGACTCGCTTCAGCAACGCCGCAACGCGACCCTCTCCTTGGCGTTACAACAATTCACTCAAGAAGTAATGGTTTCAACAGCTCCGCTGACTCCAAACGCTGCACTCCCCGTTGTGTTCCTCTCGACTGGTGGAGAGCGTTCGGACCCATCACTGCACGTCCACGGAGAGCGAGACACGCGTCTCATACGGTCGTGCGTACTTCCTTTCGAGACCACGAAACAGAAGACGGGCTCCGTGGTCCGAAACGTCGATTCTCCCCGAGACTGCTGAAATTGCGTACGCACGACCGTATCAGGTGAGACAGCGGCTGAGACAGAGAGAACGGTCCGGTCGCGACGGCGCGTTACTGTTCGTTGTCGAATGCCTGCCACTCCGTCTCCGTTCCCAGGATCTCCGCGAGCGAGGTGACCGCCGACCGTAACTCCTCGATCTGCTGTTGCTGCTGTTTGACGACGTCCTGCAGTTCCGCCACTTCGGCCTCGGTCCCGTCGTACTCCTGGCTGACCTCCGTGACATCTTCGGAAAGTCCCTCGATGGCCTCCGAGAGGTGCGTGATCTCTTGAGCGGTTGCCAACCCGTGTTCCTCCGGCGTGCGGAGCATCTCTCTGTGTGCGAGAATCGCATCGGAGACACTCTGACTCCCCTCGGGAAGCGTGATTGTCAGTGGTTGCGACGACGTATCCTCCAGGACGGCCGTGTCGGAGTCGCTCGATTGGTTTTGTTCCGCGTCCGGGGTCGAATCTGCTGCATCACTGCTCATACCAGGGATCCGGTTCCGCAGGTGTATAAGTCACCGTCAGACAATTTGACGAAATCTGAGAGGTTTGCCGTAACCTGTGTACAATCGGAGGATTCGTGCGTCGCTTCCGCTCGATGGCGGACTGTCACAGCCCAACGGAGAGAGATGTCCGAGTTACTCGTCGCTCTCGGCCAGCATCTGTTTTATCTCTTGCAGCTTGAAGTACGAGGCGAGGCCGAGTATCGTGACGGGCCAGAACCCGACGAACTGGCCACGCTGTTTGTCGCCGCGCACGTAGTAGAAGTACAGGGCAAGAGCCACCGAGCCGACCGATGCCAGCACGGCAGGGGTGAGACCGTCGGCACCCACTCCTTCCACAGTTTCGACCGCCGTCTCTTCTGTTGAGTTACTCACACATTCTCTTTTGTCCGTACAGTCAAAGCACTTCCCATACCGGTCGACACGGCAGTTCGGGCCGGCCGGCCCCGTCATCTGTGAGCGTGAGTGTCTCAGCCGCGGGAGTCCTCCCCCGACGATGCTCGCGGTGAGCCGGAACTCCTACTCGCCTCCTGACCTCCCTTCCGGAGCTGAGCCCCGGGAGAAATCGTCCTCCTCCGAACTCGACCGTTCACTCTCGAGAACCGCGAGGAAGACGACCAGTGACAGGAGGATCATGAGGACAGCGAAGGCCCTCTCGCTACCGATGTCGACTCTCGTTGTCCGTACGGTCATGGCTTATTGACTCCGACGGGAGGCGCGTACATACCACTTCGTTTGACGGGCTGACGCCCGGCGACGGTCGTCACGCTACTCGCTCCGTGGCGGGCCGAGTGCGGCCGAGCACCACAGGATCATCGAGGGATAGCAAACTGTTTCACGTCTTCGGCACCAGACCCCATCATGGACGAGATCGACCCGGATACGGTGATGGTCGCCGCTGGCCTCGTGCTCAGCCTGATCGCAGTACTGGAGTTCTACCCGGCCTGGAAGAAGACGCGAAAGGGGTGACCGCGCCACGGTCCAGCACGGACCGGCGACCGGTTGGCGCCGGCGTGGTCTGGCTGAGACAGGGAGTGAATCGGTTGCGGAGAACGAGGTGTGGCCGGTCCGGTCGTGTGGAGCGGACGCGACCGGGCGGACGAGCCGGCCCTGCGCTGGACGCTCGCGGCCACTGGTCCCGCCCCAGCCGGACTGATACTGCCGGCTGTACGTCTCTGAAGAATCACGCCATGCCGGGGTGGCAAGTATCTTCGCGAAGGGACAGCCGGCAGTATGACTGGCTCCACCGCTGACTCGACACCGGGCGGCGGTACTGGACGGGAAGGCTCCCCCCCGCTCGCGGGCTGGTTGCGAACGACCGATGTGTGTGCGGTCCTTCAGGTGACGTATGCCGAGTGTCGACCGGTCACTCGTTCGCCTGCTCGTGGCAGTCTGCGTCCTGCCACACGAACTCGGCCACGCAGTCCCGGCCCACCTGGCCGGGCTCGACGCCCGGATCACTGTCCTGCCGGACTGGGGGGGACAGGCAGCTCCGCTGGCCCGGTTCAACGCGCCGCTCGAACAGAGGACCCCGCTGTGGGTGGTCCGGCTGGTTGCGGTGGGACCCCTCCTGCTCTATCTCGTGGTCGCGGGCGTCGTGGGACTGGTGGCTCCCTCGGACCCGGCGGTGACGGTCCCACTGCTCGTGGCCCTCTCGTTCTGGGCGGGGCTTTCAGGGGGTGACCTCGCGGTGGCCGCCGCCCCGGGATTCGCACGCGAGGCTGGGGAGTTCCTCGCGCCACCCACCAGAGCGACGGCCACGGCGACGTTGCTGCTCACACCGGCGACGGTCGTCGGGGTGGGACTGCTCTTGCTCCGGTGAGCCACCCGCTGTGACGGCAGCGTGGTGGCGTTAGGCTCATAGTGATTGTTGGCCCGATGTCCCAGCGATTGCCCGCATCGGGGTCGGCAAGCGCCGGGAACAGAATACAAGAATCACTATCAGTCCGCGCCGTCGGACAGTTCGAACCGCTGGCTGTCCAGCAGCTCCCGGTCACCGTAGACCACGTCGACGTGGACCCGTCCCTCGTCACTCTCGCCGGGGACTGCGACCGTCGTGGTGTCACCGGCAGTCACCTCGGTTCCGGACTCCCCCCAGGAGTCCCGTACACGTTCCCCGCGGTCGCTGTGGACCACCACGGAGAGGTCGCCGGCGTCGACTGCAC
Source organism: uncultured Halobacteriales archaeon (assembly GCA_964583735.1). Taxonomy (GTDB): domain Archaea; phylum Halobacteriota; class Halobacteria; order Halobacteriales; family Haloarculaceae; genus Salinirussus. The sequence goes on from CAZOWU010000005.1 coordinate 8,215, forward strand.
CCCCACCGTCGTGCTCGACGGTGACCGTCTCACCGGAGGAACTCAGCTCGAGTGTGAAGCTGACGTCGGGCGTGACGACGTGCGTGCGAACCTCCCGTGGTTCCGCAGGCACGACCCACTCGGCGGTTACCTCGGTACCGGCGGCGACCGTTCCGAGTTCCACCTCGTCGCCGCGTTCCAGGGTATCGTGGACGGCCGCCGGCTGGGTGTCAGCCGGGTCGCCGTCGACGAGCAGCCGGAACGACTCCGCGTCGCGCTCGCCCTGGCCGCTGTAGACTGCAACGAGTTCCCCGTCACGCTGCTCGAAGGAGAACGCCCACTGCGGTCGTGGCGTGAAGTCGAGCAGAGGCCGCCGCCGCTCGTCCGCCGCGAGGACGACGCTGAGGCGTCCGTCAACGTCGACATCTGTCACCCGGATGCTATCTCCCTCGGTCAGCGTGTCGTGCTCGGCCTCGAACGCGGTCGTCTCCGTCCCGTCAGCGCCGCGTCGCGACTGGCGCCTGCCACGGACGACGTCGAGACGCCCCGGGCTGGCCGGCTGGCCTCCGACGTAGACGAACTCGACGGCTGCCTCGTCGGGGTCGTAGCTCGCCTCGATGGCGTCCCGTCCGGTGACTGCCTCCTCGAGTTCGTGTGTGAGGTCCCCGGACTCCCAGACGAGTTCGACGACCGAGAACGGCGACGCCTCGACTGTCAGCGTGTCCCCTGGGGCGAACTGGCTGTCCCCGTCGGCAGGCTGGACGGGTGCCGGGTCGCCGTCGACGGTTAGCGAGAGAGCGTCCGCCGCCAGCGCGGCCCCCTCGCGGTAGACGAGTTCGACCGTCCCTCGCCGGTCGTCGTAGGTCGTCTCGATGTGAGCCTGTGGAACGACCCGGTGCTGGGCGACCTCGACTGGCTCGTCGGGCTCGGTCCACTCGACCGTCACCTCGCTTCCCAGCGGCGGGGTCTCGAGCAACAGCTCGTCGCCGCGCTCGAGGGTGGCGTACTCGTCGGCGAACTGCCTGCCAGCAGCCTCGCCGTCGACGAGGAGGTCGAACGTCTCGGCGTCGCGTTCCGTGTCGCTGTGGTACCGCAGGACTACACCGTCCCCGCGCTGGTACGCGTGGAGCCGTGGGGGCGCGGCGCGGAACCTGACGAGCGTCGTCGGCGCTCCGCGAGGGCGGGCGGGAACGTCGAGCTCGACCGCGACGCGGTCACCCATCTCGACGCCCTCGACGGTCACGACGTCGCCGGCGGTTAGCTCCCCGGTGTCGCCAAAGCCCGCTTCGGGCGGCTGGTTGCCGTCGTCACTCCGGTGGCGGATTGTCAGCTTCGACGGGTCTGCGGCACGGTCACCCGTGTAGGTGAGCTGGAGCCGCTCGCTGTCGACGTCGTACTCGGTCTCGAAGGTATCCTCACCCAGCAGCCGCCGGACGTAGTCGTCGTAGACGTTTCGCTCCTCGTCGAACCAGCGCAGCGTGACCGTCGCCAGCGTGTCCACCTCGACGTCGAAGCTATCGCCGTCAGTGACCGTATCGACCGCGTCGCTGGGCTGTGTCGACGGGCGCTCGCCGTCGACCCACAGGTCCAGCTTCTCCGCTGGCACGGGCTCGCCGCCCACGTGCTCGAACGAGAGGGACCCGGACCCGTCCTCTCGGGTGGCCTGGATTCGCGCGTCGGGGGCCGCCTCGCTGTCGCGGCTCGGTGGCTGTGTCGAGACGACCGCCGCGTGGATGAGACCCTCCTCGCGGCTCAGTTCGAGGTCGACGACTCTCCCCGGGTCGAGCTGTCGCACGACGCGTGCTGCTCTCCCGTCGTCGAGACGCTGTGACGTGAACAGCAGGTACTCGTTGTCGACCTCTCCCTCGAACTCGTTGGGGTCCTGGGAGAAGCCAGCGCCGACTGCCTCGACCGCTTCGGCGAGCGGGAGGACTCCTCCGTCGACGCTGCGGAGGAGAAACGCCAGGCGGTTGTCCCCCAACCTGCCGAAGGCCTCGGCGGCGTGGGCAGTGGTATCGAGCAGGGTGTCGGTCTCGCCGCGGGCCGCTGTGACCGCCGTCTCGACAGCAGCGACACGGCCTTCGCCGTCCCCGCCCGCGAACGCGAGCTGACCGTCGGCGCTCGCGACCGCGAACTCCCCGGTGTCGGCGACCCGCCAGTCGCCGTCGCTCCCGACTCGCTCTCCCGGGTCCAGCCCCTCGAAGGAACCGACTGCGCCGCCGAGCAGGCCCGGCGGGTCGGTCCGGGCCGAGACGACGCGGTTTACCGCAGCCGCTTCCAGCCCGTCGATGCCCTCGACGACTTCCCGGGTCTGGTAGGTGAGTTTCTCGGCGGTGTCGACGTCCGAGAGGTCGGCGAGCAGGACCACCTGATACTCCCGGTCGACTGTAGACCCAGCGGGAACGAGGTCGAAGACCCCGTCGAGGTCGAGGGCGGCCTCTCCGGGGAGGTCGTCGGGGGCGACTCCCGCCGTCGGGGGCCTGCCGGCGACGGTACTGTCGCGGAGACCGTACGTGAGACCAGCTATCGTGGCGAGGCCACCGCTAAGGAAGCTTCGCCTGGAGGGCTCTTCCATACCAGCACTGTCGGTCAACCGTATTAAATATCTTCTGTGATAGCCCGCTGCCCCGGATGGGGTCGTGCGATTGGTCCCCGTCCCGGCGGTCAGGCCCTGGGGACTGCCGTCTACTCGTCCCTGTGGGGCGGGTCGCCCGACCCGACGAACTCGCGCAGTTCCCGGTTGAACCGCTCCGGGGCTTCCCAGAACGCTGAGTGGCCGACGTCCGGGTAAAAGGAGAGCTCGGCCGTCTCGATGAGGGCTGCGTGTTCTTCGGCGGCTGCGGGCAGGACGACCCCGTCTGCCTCGCCGTGGGTGACCAGCACCGGCACCTCGACCTCCCGGAGGTCGTCGTCGTGTGTCACTGTCCGGGAGTGGAGACTGGTCCGGACGTGTGGCGGGACGAGGACGTTGTAGCCGAGCATGAGCGACAGGTCCGCAGGTGATGGGTCCTCGTGCATGCAGTCACGGAGGAACCGCTCCAGCGCGGCGACGCTCTCTTCGACGTCGGTACTCTCGAAGCCGGGGACCCGGTCCGTGAAGTCCTCGCCGATGACGGCCAGCGCATCCTCGGTCCCGTTTTTCGAGATTGCCCCGACGAGGTTGATCCCGGCGATGTGTTCGTCACCGTACTCCTCGAGGTAATCGGAGATAATGAGGCCGCCGTAGGACCAGCCGACCAGCACGGGCTGGTCCAGGTCGAGGCCCTCGATGACCGACTGGACGTCCTCGGCCCACAGCGTCGAGTCGGCGTAGGCCTCCGCTGGCTTGTCCGACCGGCCGTGACCGCGGTTGTCGATGGCGACGAGACGGAACTCCTCCGCAAGGTCCGACTCCAGTTGCCGGGTCCAGCACAGCCGGGACTGGGAGTACCCGTGGATGAAGAGGATCGGCTGTCCGTCTGCGGTTCCTGTTTCGTCGACACGGAGGTCGATGCCGCCGCCGCCGGAGACCGTGTGTGAGTTCATCGTGCAGGTCTTCGGCGGCTCCAGGTATAGTTGTTGGTCGTTGCTGTGGAGCGACGGGCCCAGCAACCACCCTGATTCGGGTTGCGCCCGGTTAGCCGGGTGGTGTCGGGTTCCCGCTCGGCATCGTCTGGCAGTCCATGTCCGGCTCCTCGACGGGTTCGACGTCCCCCCACGAGTGGAAATCCCACTGCATCGACGGGGATTCGATCCGACGGAGGTACCCCGAATCGGCCAGGATGTAGTAGGTCAGAGTCTCGTCGTACTCGGTCGCCGCATCCGCGGACACCTCGTAGACCAGCACCTCCTCGCCCTCGATGGTATCGGTCCCGGCGGGCTCGATGGCTGGATTCGCGGACGCCTCCTCGGAGAACCCCTCCGGGTCGATGTCGTCGCGGCTGAGCTCACTCTGGAGCGACCCCTGGAAACACCGGCCCTCGGCGACGAAGTAGCTGGTGTCGTCGACGAGATACCACTCGACCCGCTGGCCCTGCTGGTTGAGTTCCCAGTAGAGGTTCTCTCTGTCGAACCGTCCCGACATCTCGACGGTCTGTCCCCCCCTCGTGACCGTCGCCGTCATGCCGAACGAATCGGGGAATGTGACCGACTCGCCCAGTTGCGGAGCACCGCCGGTCGACCCTCCGGACTCGCCCTCGCTGTCCTCGTCGGTCGCGGTCTCGCTTCCGGAGCCGCTGTCGCCGGAATCCTCCTCGCCGGAGTCGGTGCCACGATTGCTGTCAGACCCGTCAGTCGTCGGCCCCGCCCCGCTGTCGCCGTCCGTCCCACCTGGCGTTCCCTGGCCGCCCCCACACCCCGCCAGCGTAGCCGTCGCGCCGGTCGCACACGCGAGGAGGACCGCTCTCCTTGTTCGCAGTTTCATGAGCCTTGGGTGTTCGGTATCGGTATCGTTATTGTTTCCTTTTGCTTACGTTTGGTTGACAAACAGAGTTACGTATCTACCGGAACTGTCTCGAATACGTGCACTCGAGCCGACCGGGTGCGCGTTCCGGTCGACCGGACCGCAGGACACAAGCCACTTGCTGGTCAGGTACCAACCACGGGTATGGACCTCACCGACGGGAGCGTCCCCCGCCGGGACGTGCTGAAGGCGGCGGTCGCCCTCGGCGGTACGGGCGCGCTCGCGGCCTGTCTCGAGGAGGCCGGGAACCGCGAACCGGTCCCGACCGGCGACCCCGACGCCAAGCCCGCCCGCCAGCACGCCTGGAACGACTCCCTCCGGGCCGACGAGCACGGCAACACGCTGCTCCCGAACCACCAAGTCCTGCTCTACGCAACCCTCGACGGGGAGGGCCCGCCAACCAGCGGCGCCCGCGAGACGGTCGGGGAGGCCCTGTCGACGCTCGACCGGGCCTACGAGTGGAGCAACGAGGGGCTGGTCCACTCGGTTGCCTACTCACGGTCGTACTTCGACCGGTTCGAGGACCCGCTCCCCGACACCGTCGACCTGCCCCAACCGCGCGCGCTCTCCGCCTTCGAAACCCCGACTTTCGACACCCAGGACGCGGTCGTCCACCTCGCCAGTGACCGCCCGGAGGTCGTCATCGAGGCGGAGGAGGCGCTGACCGGCGACCGCGAGACGGCCAACGGTGCGGACGTCACCGCCAGGCTCACCGACGCCCTGACCGTCGACTCCCGGCGAACCGGCTTCGTCGGCGCGGGTCTACCAGCCCAGCACCAGGACGCCGAGGGGGTCCCCGACGGCGACCCGGTGCCCGAGGCGGCCCCGCTGTTCATGGGCTTCGAGGCCGGTTTCAAGGGCAACCAAGCCACCGAAGACTACGTCACCATCGAGGCGGGCCCGATGGCCGGCGGGACCACCAAGGTGATTTCGAACATCCGCCAGCGCCTCGAGGACTGGTACGGCGAGCAGAGCTACGACCAGCGGGTGATGGAGATGTTCAGCCCGGAGTACGCCGAGGAGGGGCTCGTCGAGGGCGTCGGCTCGAACCTGGGTGCCGACAGCGGTATCGACCGGGTCGTCGGCGACCTCATGGCGGACGCAAGCGAGTCCGGCCGCGTGGGCCACGCCCAGAAGGCCGCCCGCGCAAACCGGGACGCGGCGGGCAACGTCCGCCTGCTGCGCCGGCACTTCGAGTCGACCGACGACATCGGCTCCGACCGGACGGTCGCCAGCCTCCACTTCCCCTCACTGCAACGGCACGTCAGCGAGTTCGAGGCCGTCCGGCGGGCGATGAACGGCGAGGACGTCACCGAGGCGACGCCCGCCGTCCGCCAGCGCGTCAACAACGGGATCCTCGAGTACATCTTCACCCGGCGGCGTGGCTACTTCCTCGTGCCCCCGCGACGGCACCGCGCACTGCCCCACCCGCGCCCCGGGCGCTGAGCCCGCGGCAGAGCCGGTCACGAGACGTGAAGCCTACCGGAGCGCCGCGACCGTCCCCTCCTCCGTCCACGCGAAGACGGTCCCGTCGACCGGGGCCACGCCGTCACACTCCCCGGCAGGCCAGGGGTCGACTCGCCAGAGCTCCTCACCGTCAGGGGTGAGCGCCAGGAGCCCCTCGCGGTCGGGCTCACCGACACCGGCGGCCACGGTTCCCAGTATCGCCGCGCCGTCGACGACGGCCGCGTCGGTCACGCGGCGCTCCAACCGGCGGCGCCAGACACGCTCGCCGTCCTCGAGCCGGTGACTGGCGACGGCGTTCGGGAGCCCTGTCTCGGTACTGACGCCCGCGAGACACCGGTCTTCGGTCGCCGCCAGCGGAACGTGCACGAACTCGGTCTGAACGTCCGCCCGTACACGCCAGCGGACCGCTCCCGTGTCCGGTGCCCGGGCGACCAGCGACGCGCCGCCAGCCTCGTCGCGGTCGCGCCGGCCAACGCCAGTGACCAGCCCCTGCGACGTGCCGACGAGTCCGCTCGGCGTCGCCCCCGACTCCCAGGCCGCTGTGGGCGGGGAGTCAAGCACAGTATCGAGCACCGAGCGGGCGTCAAAGCCCGTCAACCTGTTTCCCCCTGCGTGGAGTCGGTCGTCGGTGACGACAACGCTATCACCTCCCCGCTCGCTCGTCCACAGCGGTGAGCCGTCGTCGGCGTCGTGTGCGCAGAGGCGGCTACCGTCTGCGGCGTAGACCCGGCCTCCTGCGTAGACCAGTGTATCCGTGTCACGAACCGGGAGGCGTCTGTCCCACAGCTCCTCCCCGTCAGTCGACAGCGCCCGGAGCCGACCGAGCCCCCAGGAGCCCACGAACAGCCGCCCGTTCCCGAGCGCGAGCGGTCCGGCTGGCCCCTCATCCCGCCACACCTCACGACCGTCGGTCCGGTCGACAGCGACGACCGCTGTTCCGGCGACGACGACGGTCTCCGGACCGACCACGCAGTCGATCCCGCCGGCAGCCGGGGAGTCGACGACGTCCCGGCGCCACTCGACCGCAGGGTCGGACGGCGCCGTCGCTGCCGGGTTGTGAGCCGTGCCGGCGGGGTCGTAGTCCCGCTGGGGCCAGGCGTCCGCCGGCGGAGGCTGACTCTCGACCGGCTCGAGACTGACCTGCGAGGCCAGGCCGCCGACGCCGAGGACCCCAGCGCCGGCCAGGAGGGCACGGCGGGTAGTCCGCCGGGAGGGGAGCGGGGTTCCCTGGTACGGGGCGAGTTCGTCGTCGCTATCCACAGAAAACGGCCACGCTCACGAGAACAAGTATCTTGTGCCACGACACCCGGGCCGCGTGTGGCTCCTCCCGGCCGGACTGGACGGCAGTGACCGTCGAAACCGGCTCGACCCGGGACCCGGGTCGGGGACAGTCTCGACGCCCCCCGCGCCGACACGACCATTCTTATTCCCTCCGCTTGGTGATGAGGGCATGGACTACGAGCACATCGAACTCGTGCAGCCACACTACGGCGAGGCCAACGCCTACCGGGTCGGGGACACGCTCGTCGACACCGGCCACGTCTGCGCGGAATCCGTCGAGCGTCTGGAGGCAGCACTCGAGGACCGCCTCGCAGGTGTCGAGCGGGTCGTCCTGACACACCCGCACATCGACCACGTCGGCGGCTCGCTGACGGTCGACGCGGTGACCGACCTGCCCCACGTCGTCTACGAGGGTGCCGAGGACCTCATCCGGCAGTACGACGACTACCTCGAGGCGGCCCGCGAGGAGATGGCGGCTCTCTCCTCCGGGCTCTACGAGGGCGACCCCGAGCCCGACGACGTCTACTTTCCCGTCGACGTCGACTACGCCACTGACGCCCTCGAGTTCGAGCGGGTCGTCGGTCACGGCGACACGGTCCGGGTCGGCCCCTACGACTGCGAGGCCGTCCACACGCCCGGCCACTCCCACCAGCACATGGCCCTGCACCACGAGCCATCGGGCGTGATGCTGTCGGGGGACATCGTCTCGACGAACGGTCACTTCATGTACGGACCGGTCCACTGGGACATCGGCGAGTACAAGACCGGTCTCCGGCGCCTCCGGGATGTCGAGCCCGACCTCCTGCTACCGGGGCACGGCGACCCGATGGACGACCCCGCTGCGCGCGTGACGGACGCACTGGAGAAGGCCCAGCAGGTCGAGCGAGCGGTGCTCGCGGCCGTCGACGAGCAGGGCGAGCTCGCAGCCCACGAACTCGCGGTGGAGGCGCTCGGGGCGACCGAAGAGACCGTCCCGTTCCTCTCGAACGTCGCCTCGGCGTACGCCGTCCACCTGGCAGAGCGGGGGGAGATCCGCGTCGACCGTCGCCCCTACGTGGTTGCTGCGCCGGCCTGAGCGGGGGCCGTCGGCCCTGGGGGACGGCCGGGGTTAGCCACCAGCCGCTCGCGGGCCCTGCGGCCCGGGAACGGGGCGGCTACCCGACGGTCACCGGCCCTCGAACTCCGGGCGCTCGCCCTCGGTGAACGCGCGGACGCCCTCCCGGAAGTCGTCGGTTCTCGCGGTCCGGGCGATGGCGTCGGTCTCGGCGGCCAGCTGTTCCTCGATGCTCGCCGACGTACTGTGGTCGAGCAACCGCTGGGTCCGTCCGAGCGCGACCGTCGGGCCCTGGGCTATCTCGTGGGCCAGTTCCGAGAGCCGGTCCTGGAACTCGTCGGCGCCGGCGGCTTCGGTCGCGAGCCCGATGTCGACGGCCTCCTCGGGGTCGACCTTGTCGTTGGTGAGCGCGAGCCGCTTGGCCTGCCGGAGGCCGACCATGCGGGGCAGGAAGTAGGTCGCCGAGCCGTCTGCAGTCGCGCCGATCCCGGGGTAGCCGAACTGGAAGTAGGCGTCCTCGCTCGCGAGCACGTAGTCGCCGAAGATGGCGAGGCTGAAGCCCGCACCCACGGCCGGGCCGTTGACTCCGGTCACGATTGGCACCTCCGCCTCGTGGAACTGGAGGATGGCGTCGTGGAGGACGGAGGCTCCGCGGCGCATCCCCGCAGAGGGACTCTCGCTGGTGAAGCTGCTAACGTCGCCGCCGGCACAGTACACCCCGTCCGACCCGGTCAGGACGAAACACCGGACGTGTTCCTCGTGGAGCCGGACAGCCAGGTCGAGCAACTCGTCGGACATCGTATCGCTCAGCGCGTTCATTTCGGCTTTGCTGTGGATCTCTGCCCGGAGCACGCCGTCGTCCATGCTGGTCTCGAAGTTCTCGTACTCCTGGGTTGGCTCGTGCGTGGCCATACCACACCTGCGACCCGGGGGTAGTTTTGCTTTTGGGAGCCGGGCGTGCCCCGCCGACAGCAGGCTTTTGCCGGCAGCCGGTGTTCTCCCGGGTATGCCAGTCGAAGCAGACGAGGAACTCAGCGAGATACTCGCCCTCGACACCATCGCGGTCGTGGGCTGTTCGACCACCCCCGGCAAGGATGCCCACGACGTCCCGCAGTACCTGCTCGACCACGGCTACGACGTGGTCCCGGTCAACCCCTTCGCCGACGAGGTGTTCGGCCGGCCCGCCCACGACTCGCTGTCCGCGGTTCCCGACGAGGTCGACATCGTCGACGTGTTCCGGCCGAGCGAGGAGGTCGCAGGGGTCGTGGACGAAGCCCTCGACCGCGAGGACGCGGGCGTCATCTGGACACAGCTCGGGATCAGCGACCACGAGGCCGCTGCCCGGGCCGAGGAGGCCGGCAAGCGGGTCGTCCAGGACAGGTGCATCAAGGTCGAGCACCGGCGGCTCGTGTAGCACCCCCCACGTGGGTGTCGCCGTCCGGTAGACACTGCCACACGCCGGCAGCACTCGGGCCGGACAGCCGACCGAGTGGCGTCCCTGGGTCTC
>CAZOWU010000005.1:18043-23281 GCA_964583735.1 uncultured Halobacteriales archaeon
GGCCGGACAGCCGACCGACCCCGCGACCTCGACCACCAGCTCACGGCTCACACCGTCCCCGCTGACGGTGTACTGGACGTCTCCACACGACCAGGAGACGATTCTGGAGGTGGTGAACCGCCGGTACACTCCCTCCTCCCCGTCGATGGTTACCCGCTCGCCGTCGGCGTCGGTCCCGGTGACGTTTCCGGCCGTGTCGTTGGTCGCGCCGGTCGCGTTCACCGACGTACTCTTGCCGACGGTCAGACTCGACGTCGCGTTGCCGTACTGTAGCGTGACCGACTGGAAGCTCCCGTTTATCGACTGGAAGCTTCCGTTCACTGCCTGTGCGGTCTCCAGACTGAACGACGACGGGACGTCGGGGTCCGGTACCGGCAGGGAACTGTTCGCTTTGAGTGCCGCGACGGACTCGTAACTGCGGACCTCCGGACCGGTCCGCTCTGTCACTGTGACACCCGCTGGTGGGTCGAACTCGAAGCGGGAGTCCGCGAGTTCCGGCTCGAAGGTGACGTTCCGGTAGACGCTGGTCGTCGCAACCCGCTGGCCGTCGAAGCTAAACGCCGCGTCCGTCCGTAGCGGAATGAACCACTCCGTGTCGACGTAGAGCCGCTGGGTGTAGTTCCCCAGCCCCATCTCCCCTCCGCCACTGCTGTTCGGTGTCCCCAGAGTGAGGACGTACGTCTCCCGTCCGTCGACCGTCGCCGTCCCGTTGTACTGGACGCCGAACCCCGACCGGTTCACCTCCGGCGGTACTCTCTCGACTCCTGCCCCCGACGGGACGACTGGTAGGGGCACGAATCCGGGCGAGACCGGGGCAGTCGCTGGCTCGTCGACGGCCTCCCGGCTGATGTTCAGCCGGGTGAATAGCCGCTCGACCCGCTCGCCGCTGGTGGCGGTTCCCGTTCCAGCGTCGCTGCCCTCGAACCGTGTGACCTCGCTGTCTTTGGGGTCGTACAGCCACGTGACCGACCCGTTCGAGACGAACACCGACCCGTTCCCGTCGACTGGTTCGGACCGGAACTCACCGGTCCCAGGCCGCGCGCTGATGCGCCTGACTGTCCGGTTGGTCTCGTTGCCGCGCACGACTGTCGTCTCGACGGTTGCAGTGTACCCGTCGAGCGATTCGAGACGTTCGGAGGCGTTCTGGCCGATGGGCTCCCCGGCCGTCTCGCCGTTGTCGCCGGTCGCACCGGGACCTAGCACGACGACGCCGACGACCACGACGGCCAGCGCGAGCACCACGAATGCGATGTTACGGGTGGAGGGAGCGTTGGAGGGCATCCACACTCATACCGAAACTCGCGTTTTCAAAAAATAAGCGCTTCGGAACTTCCAGGGGCGGTTCTGTGCGACCTGGCGGGCTGTTGAGGACCGGTGGCCGCCCGGCTTTACTCGGCCGCTGCCTCGGTCCCCTCTCCCTCATCCGCACTCGCCCCGTCCCCGCTCCCGGCCTCGTCTGCCGCGGCCTCGGCGAGGTCGGCAGCCGCCAGCGTCTCCTCGACGTCGACGCCCTGCCGTTCGGCGAGGGCCTCGACGAGCGCGCGCTGCTCGGCGAGTTCGTGTTCAATGTGGTCGACCTGCTCGCTCGTCGTCTCGAGGTCCGCTTCGACCCTGCCGATGCGCTCGATCACCTCGTTCATCTTGCTGTAGAGCTGTTCGGCGGCGTCGATGACCTTCTGGAGTTTCTTGGCCGTCCCACCAAGTGCCATGGCGGGTCGTAACGGGGCCGCCTACCTGTGTGTTGTGGTGGGTTCAGGCAGGTGATGGGGCGCTCGACGACGGCTCGGCCGGACGTGGATACGTGGCTCCCGGTCCATTTCTCGCCGCTACGTGTCTCGAGAGGTGGTCGTTACCGGCAGAGTTGTTCTGCCACTCGGCTGCGTGACCGACACCCGAGGTCCGGCGCAAACTGTAGTGCCGTGCCTCTCGTAGTAGTTGTTGTACCGATGTCCCGGCGATTGCCCGCATCGGAGTCGGCAAGCGCCGGGAACAGACGACGATAACCAGTATCAGCTCTCCCCTCGTCGAGCCGAAGGGGAGCCGGGGCAATAGTGACACCTCCTGTCGGTCCGACACGGCGTGGCGCGGTATCCGACCACCTTCGTGTGGCATACCGCCGTCTCGGCAGCACCCATACTGCTATCTGGCCACCCGTTCGCGGAGTTGACAGGGTCGAACGCCCGACCGCGGGCCTGGGACTTCCCCACCTGGACTGGGGGCTGACCCGGGCGTCGGGAGCCTGTGCAGGCGTGGGACCGTCCAGCTTAAGAGTCGGCCGGCCGGAGCCAGCACCATGGACCACCGCCGCGTCGCCCCGCTGGTCGGGATTGTCGGCTGTCTGGTCGTCATCGCGGCGCTCGTCTACCCCTCTCTGGTGGCCGAGACCGTGGGGACCTACTACGGGACGGGCATCGTGAACCCGCTCGTGGGTGCGGTGCTCGCGCTGGTGGCCGTCATCGTGTTCGCGGCCGGCCGCGAGGAGCGGTCGGACCCGCAGTTCGCGGCCGGCGCGGCGCTCGTTTTCAGCGCCTTTGCCTTCCTCCTCGTCCTGGGGTGGGCGCTGACGGTCCGCGTCGACGCGGTCGAACTCCCCGGGCTCCACCGGTGGGCCACCGCCGCCACGGCCCTCGTCGCGCCGCTCGCTGCGCTGTGGTACGCCCGGTCTCTCTCGCTGCTCTGAGCGCGTACCCGAAAGGCCCTTATGCGGACCCGCGGTAGGCCGGAATGGACTAGGTCGGGCGGTTAGGCCCCGCTCGTACAACCCACACGTGGCCTCAAGTGGGGACCGAACACCGGGCGCGTCCGGTCAGACGGACGCGGGCCCCGCAAGCCAACGTCGAAGCCTCGTCCTGCGGGGACGGCGGTCCGTTCGGCTGTGCCTGCAGGGGCGCAGGCGGACGGTTGACCGGGGGCACCCCGTCAGGCGCGGAAGCGAGCAGCGGACCCCCGGACAGCCCTCGCTCGCAGGGCCGCGGGGTGGAGGAGGCGCGCGGGACTACCCGCGCCCGAACGCCGGGCAACCTCGGCTGTCCGTTTCTACACACTACGTGCGCTCAGTGGCGACTCACCGCCAGGAGCGCGCCGATCACCGTCCCGACGACTGCGACCCCGAGGAGGACAGCCAGGCTCTCGAAGACCGTGAGCTGTGTCCACAGGTCCCCTAGTCCCCCAGCCCCGGACGCCGCGCCGGAGTCCGGACTGACGAGAGGCCGCACCAGCGATGAGAGCACCGTGTCGCGGCCTCGGAAGACGAGCCAACCCTGGTGGAGAACGACAACGGCTGCGGAGAAGCCGCCGGCCAGGCGGACGTACCGCCGGAGCGGAAACGACTCCGACGGCGGCTCGTGGCCGCCCATGGGGTCACCGCTCACCCCACTGCCCCACTTCGTTCTCACCGGCAGCGGACCGGTGACGAGGTACCGCCACGCGGCCCGCGAGGCCGGGTACTTCCCGAAGTGTGTCCCGCCGACCGCCAGCAGCGAGAGCCCGAACACGGCGAGCACCCCCTGTCTGTCCAGGACGTCACGCGGTCTCCGGAGCCCACGCAGGAGGAGCGCGACCGCGCCGACGGTTGCAGCGACGACACCGCTGACCGCGAGCCAGACGGAGGCGACCGTTGCCGAGATCCCCGTCGTCGTTCCCGACAGGAGGGCGGAAACAAAGAACACTCCGAGCGCGATTCCGGTCACGGTCCGGGTCCGCGACCGGACCTGACGAAGGTGACCGGCGCTCTCCCAGTCTTCGAGCAGACCCATCGCGCGCTGGCGGACCGCCTGCCCGTCGACGTTCAACTCGGCGCCCTCGCCGGAACCGTCGACCGAAACGAGAGCCGGTTTCTGACTGCGGTTGCCCTCCCGGTGGACTGCGTCCTCACCCGTCTCCCGGTTCTGTCTGTCGCTCACTGTCCGGTCACCTGGAGAGACTCGGCTCTCTCTTTTCTGTGGGCCAGGGGTGATTAAATCCGTCGCCCGCGTCGTCAGTCGTCGGCTGCCTGCTCGGCCAGTTCCGCTCCCTCGATGGCGAGGTCACCGCCGATGGTGCGGTTCGGGTAGGGGATGTTGATTCCCTCCTCGTCGAACCGCTCTTTGACTGTGGTGACGTAGTCACCGCGGATCTTCACGAAGTCTGCGCGGGAGGGGTCGGCGATCCAGATGCGGGACTGGAGGCCAACAGAGGAGTTCCCGAGTTCGGTAAGCCGGACCGACGGCGCGGGGTCGTCGAGGATATCTTCGTTGTTCTCGGCCTCCTCGATGATAATGTCGGTGGCTCTCTCGATGTCGTCGTCGTAGCCGATACCGAACACGAACTTGAGGCGGAGTTGTCCCTTCGCGACGGGATTTTTGATAACCCCGCCGGTGAGCTGGGAGTTGGGTACCGTCAGGAGTTCGTTGTCGAAGCTACGGACCCGCGTCACGCGCAGCGAGATGTCCTCCACCACGCCGGAGTTGTCGTCCCACTCGATCCAGTCGCCGATCCGGAACGGCCTGTCGGTGTAAATGAAGACGCCGGCGACGAAGTTGGCGATGACGTCCTGCAAGGCAAAGCCGATGGCCAGCGTCGCCGCCGCGGCGACTGTCGCGAGCGCGCCCAGGACGCTCCCGTAGCCAGCCATCCCGAAGGCGACGGCGATGGCCGCGAAGACGACGACGATGCGGCTCAGCTTCTGGAGCGGGCGTTCTGCGTGGACGTCGAGCTCGCGCCTGTTGGCCATGCGCGAGACGACCCCGCCGATGAGGACCCGGCCGATGACGTAGATGAGGAAAAAAGCGAGGACGAACGTGACCGCGGACCCGATGGGCCGGGCGTACGGGACACCCGCCTCCGACAGGAGGTCCGCGAACACCGCCGACTGCAGCGGGATCATCGCTCGAACACCGCCGTGTGGCCCCTGACGTCGACAACTCCGGCCCCGGCCCGCTCGGCCAGGTCAGCGGCCAGCTTCTCGGTCTCGGTCGTCCCTCGGGCCGCTCTCAGGAATTTCGCTTTGACGAACCGCTGGCTGTCCAGCTGGCTGGCCAGCTCCTCGGCGACCGCTTCCACGCCCCGCTTGCCGACCCGGACCGTCGCGTCGAGTTCGTGGATCGCTCGACTGCGCTCCGTTGTCATATCTACACGGAACACAGCCACCCGGGAGGTAAAAGTGATCCCAACTGTTGCTCGCGGGGCCAAAATTTATTCTGGAGCGTATTTGTGATGAATACGGTCCATTCGCGCCGCCATCACGAAGTCGGTCTTGTG
>CAZOWU010000006.1:0-22165 GCA_964583735.1 uncultured Halobacteriales archaeon
ACCCGTCTTACGTGCCTCCGGCGTGTGTGACGCATCGGCCGGCGGGTCGTGTGACGCGCTCGCGCCGACGTTCGCCGAGTCCGCGTGTTCGTCGCTGACAGCCGCTGAATCGCCGTCGAGCGTGATGTTTACGTTGACGTCACGGGGCTGGCGTGGCGTAAACGTCTCCTCGAGCCGGTCGGTAATGAGCGCGTCCACCCGGTCGGCGACGGCTTCATCGAGCGTCTCCGGTCCGGGGTCAGCGCTTGGCCGCGCGTCGGACGTGGACGCTCCGGAGCCGTCGAGATACTCCCGCAGAGCCTGCCGCATCACCTCGCTTTTCGAGGCGTCGAACTCCTCGAGTCGCCTGATGAGCTCGTCGTCGGCACGGAACGTGATCTTGCTCATCGCGGTTGTCATACACGTTGTCTGTCGGGGTATATCAATCTTCCCGAGGTGTCTGACAGTCGTCTGTCGGGCGTCCGTCGGTCTTCGAATGATAATGGTTAAGTCCGGTTCGTATCCTATCACGGGATACCCGCCCTTAGCTCAGACTGGTAGAGCAGTCGACTGTAGATCGACTTGCCCCCCGTTCAAATCGGGGAGGGCGGACTCCTCCTGCGAACGACAGTGAGCAGTGAGGAGTCCCCGACCCGATTTGAGCCGAGGAGTCGCAGCCCGGCAGCGCAGCGAAGCGAGCAGCCCGGACCGTCTCGGCTCGTTCAAATCGGGGAGGGCGGACTCGTCTTCTGGAGTTCGAATCGGGGAGCGTTTCCACGAGTCGAACGGCGAGCGGAGAGCGTCCAACCGACCCGAGTTGCGCCTGGGATGCACAGCGGCCGAGTATAGCGAGGCTGACCGTCGTCCGCCGTGTGAGTCCGGGTGGCGGTCGCCCGTAGGTATATACAATCCGGGCTGTACGGTAGTAGTACTCGTGAGCGAAAGCATCAATCTTCCCGGGTCCGGCGGGGACTCGACATCCGACGCGACGTACGCCGACCGCCTCGACGAACTCGAGGGTACAACACTCGCGTATGTCGATTGGGGCAAACCGAACGGCGAGGAGCTGTACGACTGCTTCGAGCGCCGCTTCACCGAGGAGTTCGGTATCGACGAGCTGCTGTATTATCGGAAACCGACGCCGTCGAGCCCGGTCCCGGGCGACCTGATGGAGGAGGTCATGGCGGCAGAGCCCGACGGCGTTATCCTCGCGATCGCCGACTGCGGGTCGTGTAACTCCTCGGTTGTTGTCGACGCAAAGACCTTCGAGGAGAACGGGGTCCCAACCGTCCAGGTCATCACGGACAAGTTCCTCGACCTGAACACCCGGATCGCCGAGAGTTACGGCTACGAGAAGCTCCCGCTGATCACGGTCGACCACCCGACCCGCTACCTCGACAGCGATGAAGTCGACGCGCTGGCCGAGCGGATCCAGTGGAGCGTCCACACCCAGCTCACCTGCGAAGAGTGTCTCCTCGGTCCCGCTGACGATGGATAACGTCCCGGCAGACCCCGAGGAGCTCTTCGAGTTCCTCAACGAGAACGAACGCTCCGACGGGCTGCCCGTCATCCCGCCGACCGACGGGCGCGTCGCGGACACGCTGGCCCACGTCGACCGGCCGGGCGACGAGACTCTACTGGAAATCCCCACGAGTTTCAACGAACTCACCGTCGAGTCGCTGGCGAGCTGTGCCGTCATGGCCGGCTGCCGGCCGGACTATTTCCCGGCCGTGCTCGCGGCGTTCGACGGCCTGGCGGAGTGGCCGAACCTCCGGGCCGTGATGGCCACCACGAGTGGCTTCTGTCCGGCCGTCATCATCAACGGCCCCGCCAGGAACGACCTCGACGTGAACTGCGGGACCGGTCTGTTCGGTCCCGGCTACCGCGCCAACGCGACCATCGGGCGGGCGGTCAGCCTCGCCTTCGTTACGGTCGGCCGCGTCTACCCCGGAGCCGGGACGAAGGCGACACACGCGCACCCGGGACGGTACACGTACTGTTTCGGCGAATTCGAGGAAAACAGTCCCTGGGACCCGCTGCACACCGACACCGCAGACCTGGCCCCCGAGACGAGTGCCGTCACCGTCTACCCCGCCCACTCGCCACACCTGCTCGACGAGGGGATCGGCCCGGACCCCGACGACGAGGACATCCTCGAGGGGCTGGCCCACGGCGCCACGGAATCCGCGATGGGGCCGTCCACGATGCCCGGCCCGATGCTGTTCGTCCTGGGACAGGACCACGCCGGGCGGCTGGGACGAGACTACGAGAAACAGGAGCTAAAGGAGTACCTCTACAACCACTGCCGGTGGGGGGATGATAACCCCCTGTTGCGCTCGCCGGAGGACGCCCTGGTCATGGTCGCCGGCGGGATCGGCAACTACTCGTCGGTGATACACTCGATGACGGCCGCCGGCAACGACGCAGTGACGACGCCGATACCCGAGTGAGCGTCCGGTCACACCACCCCGTGTGTCTGTCCCCCCAGGCCGGAGCGACGAGCGCGTGTCCGGATGGCCACTCGAGTGTGGAATCATAGAGATTCCGAGACATACACTCGTTTTTATTGTACAGCCTATATGTTTGTTTTTGTATACAAAACTCAGTAACGAACTAGGCCGCTCCCGGCCGTCCAGTCGTCGCCGATACATGTCATAGCAATTACAGTCGCAGTCGGCCGACCAGGCGGTCGTCTCCCGGGGCGTGTTGCTGATATGATACTCGAACAGAACGAGGGGTCAAACCGCAAGAGAGAACCAAGAAAAAATGGCGTAAACTATCAATCCGCTTTTTATCGTTACCGTTCGTTCGAGTGAACGTGGTTGCGATGGGTGTCCTCGACAGGGCGAAAAAGGTGTCAGGTATCTCGGGCGGGGATGGGGAGCCGCTGCCGTACGTCTGTCTCGCCTGCGAGACGCCGTTCGAGGTACAACACCACAGCTGTCCTGTCTGCGGGAGTTTCGATGTCCGCCGGTCGAAGTGGGTCACGGAGTGAACCGTCCGCGCGGAACCGCCGTGGCTACACCGGCCACAGCCGCCGGTGTGGACTGACGACGCCCGGGCCACATTCAAGTGGGCCGGTGGCAAGAGAAGGGTAGTGGCAGTCTCGTTCGACCTCTTCGGAACCCTGGTCGCACAGGACCGCCCGTCCAGCCCGTGGGACGCCGTCGCCACGGAGTTGCAGGCACGCGACGTGGCCGTCCCCGAGGACTGGGAAGCCGCCTACCGCGAGTCCCACGCGGACGTCGAGCGCGGCCGCGAGCAGTCGCTCGTCGACCACGCCCACGCCGCACTCGCGAGCCGGGGGGTCGACGCCGACAGGGCGGTGGTCGCCAACGCACTCCTCGACGCCTTCGACGCCCCCGTCGACGTGCGTCCGGGCGCACCCGAGGCGCTCGCGGCGGCACGCGAGCACGGCCCCGTAGGGGTGCTCTCGAACTGTAGCCTGCCCGGCCTCGTCGACCGGACCTTCTCACAGACGGACCTCGCCGTCGACACCGTTGTCACCAGCGTCGGCTGTGGCTGGCGCAAGCCCCACGACCGGGCCTTCGAGACAGTGGCCGACGAACTGGGCGTCGAGGTGGGGGACGTTGTTCACGTCGGCGACGACCCCCGGGCCGACGGCGGCGGCCGGACCGCCGGTGTGACGGTCGTCCTGACCGACGACGTGTCGCTGTCGGCGTTCCCCGGGTGGCTGGAGGAGCGGTGATGGCGCCGCTCGGCCCGCTGGCGCTCGGCGGTGCGCTGGTTCTCGATGGCGCCCTCGGCGAGCCACCCGGCCGGCTCCACCCCGTCGCCTGGTTCGGGCGGACGGTTCCCGACGGAGACGTTCGGCGGCCGGTCGTAGTCGGGGGCTGTCTCGCGCTCCTGTGGCCGCTGGGTGCCGCCCTGGCGGCGGGCGGAGTGGTGGCGCTCGCAGGGCTGGTCGGGCCGCTCGCTGCTGCGACCGCGGGGGCGGCCGTGCTGTTCGTGACCACCAGCTTCCGTCGGCTACTCTGGACAGTTCGCCGGGTCGTCGCCCTCTCTGAGTCGGACCCGGAGCGGGCGCGAACGGAACTCCGGGCGCTGGCCGGCCGCGACGCCGCCGACCTCTCGCCGGGCGAGGTGCGGAGCGCGGCCGTCGAGAGCCTCGCGGAGAACCTCGCGGACGGGCTGGTCGCGCCGCTGCTGTGGTACGCCGGCTGCGCTGTCGCCGCAGGGGTGGCGGAGGCGGGCGCCGTCGCGGCCCTGGCTGTCGGCTGCGGGGCTGCCGCGTGGGTGAAGGGAGTGAACACGCTCGACTCGATGCTGGGCTACCGGAGCCGGCCGGTCGGGCGCGTCCCCGCGCGCCTCGACGACGCAGCCATGTGGGTGCCCGCCCGGGTGAGCGCACTCCTGCTCGCAGTCACGACCGCCCGGCCGGTTGCACTCCTCCGGGCGCGGCCGTGGCTCGCCGCGGTCCCTTCGCCGAACTCCGGGTGGCCGATGGGGACGCTGGCGGCAGCCCTGGATATCCGCCTGGAGAAACCCGGCGTCTACGTGCTCAACCCGGAGAGGCGGTTCCCCGGCGCCGCGGAGACACGGACGGCACTGGTCCGGACGGGCGCGGCTGGCCTGCTGGCGTACGGGCTCGCGGCGGTGGTAACGTGGTCCTAAGCGGGCTGCGCGGCGCGGTCGGCTTTCTGACGCGCGTCCCCGTCGGCCACGACGAGCGTGCCTGGCAGGACCTTGCCGGCCAGCCGGCGCTGTTCGTTCCCGTGGGCTACGCCGTTGGCGTGCTCGCGGGCCTGGCGCTCGCTCTCCCGGTGCCGGTGCCAACCGCCGCCCTCCTCTATCCTCTGGTGCTGGTCGCGCTCACCGGCATCAACCACGCCGACGGGCTGGCGGACCTGGGCGACGCCGCCGTCGTCCACGGCAGCCCAGAGCGCCGCCGCGAGGTGGTGGCCGACACGACCGTCGGGGTGGGGGCGGCCGTCGCCGTCGGACTCGGGGTCCTGGGGCTAGGGTTGGGTGCGCTCGCGGCCGCGAGCCTCCCCTGGCGGGTCGCGCTCGGCCTGGCCGTCGCCAGCGAGGTGGGCGCGAAGCTGTCGATGGTCGTCCTCGCGGGCGCCGGCGAGGCCAGCCACGAGGGGCTGGGGTCGGCGTTCACCGGCGCGGGCGGTGTGTCGGTGCTCGCCGCACTCGCGCTCGCTGCTCCCGCCGCCGCGGCGACGTGGCCCTCCCCTGTGGCGGCGGCGGCGGTCGCGGCCGGTCCGACTGTCGCCCTCCTCGTGTGGGCCTGGGCACGCCGGAATCTCGGCGGGGTCAGCGGCGACGTCTTCGGCGCGGCCAACGAACTCGCCCGGGTCACAGCGCTGCACGCGGGGGTGGTCGCGTGGACGCTCTCCTGATGTGTGGCGGCCGCGGCACCCGCCTGGGGCGAGACGAAAAACCGCTCGTCGAGGTCGGGGGCGTGCCGATGGTCGAGCGCGTCCGCCGGGCGCTGGCAGCGAGCCGGGTCGACCGCGTCTACGCCGTCACCGCGCCCCACGCGCCCGAGACAGCCGCGTTCGTGGACGGGCCGAGGGTGGAGGCGCCCGGTGAGGGGTACGTCCCGGACCTCCAGCACGCGCTGGCCGACGACCGGGTCGACGAACCTGTACTGACCGTCACCGCCGACGTCCCGCTGCTCACCGCGGCCGCGGTCGACCGCGCGCTCGGCGCGGCCGCGGGGGCGACGACCGTCGCGGTGCCAGCCGGGCGCAAGCGAGCACTCGGGGTCAGCGCCGACACGACCTTCCGGGCCGACGGACGGCTGCTCGCACCCTCGGGGCTGAACGTCGTCGGCGCGGGCGAGGGGCTCTCGGTCGCGGTCGACACGGGGCTGGCGGTCAACGTCAACCACCCCCGGGACCTCCGGCGGGCCCGGTGGCTCGCCGCAAGCGATTAGTCCGCCGGCACGCTTGGACGGACGATGGATAGCGAGGCCCTGGCTCGCCTGGAGACAGACGTCCACCACGGGAGCCGCGACGACCCGGGAGTGCTGGATTTTAGCGCCAACACCAACCCCCGAGTGCCCGAGGGCGTCGCCGGGGTCTACGGGAGCGCACTCGCCGCCGCCGGCTCCTACCCCGACGACGGCTACCCCGAGTACCGCCGGGCCGCCGCCGACGCCGTCGGCTGTGCCCCCGGGGACGTCGTCCCCACGCCGGGCGGGCTCGCGGCAATCCGCCTGGCCGTCGCGGCGGCGGTGTCACCGGGCGATACCGCGCTGGTCCCGGCGCCCTCCTTCGCCGAGTACGCCCGCGAGGTCCGGCTCCAGGGCGGCGAGCCCGTCTTCCGTGCCCACGACGAGGTCCTCGGCGCCGACCCCGCGGGCCACGCGCTCGCGGTCGTCTGTGTTCCCAACAACCCCACCGGCGAGGCCTCCGCTCCGGAGCGACTCCGGACCTTCGCCGACCGTTGCCGGGCGGCAGGGACGGTCCTGCTCGTCGACGAAGCGTTCCTCGGGTTCACCGACCGCCCGTCGCTTGCGGGCCAGGATGGCGTCGTCGTGGCCCGCTCGCTCACCAAGCTCTACGGCCTGCCGGGGCTGCGTGCCGGCTACGCGGTCGCGACCGGCAAGTTGGGTGACCGGCTGGCGACCGGCCGGCCGACGTGGGCGCTGGGGACGCCCGCGGCGGCCGTCGGCGCCCACTGTATGCGCCAACGGGCCTTCGTCGCCGCGACCCGCGAGCGCGTCCGAACCGAGCGTGCCCGAATGCGCGGGCGCCTGGCCTCACGCTTCGAGGTGTCTCCCTCGGATGCCCCGTTCCTCCTGCTGGCAGTGCCGGACGTGGAGGCTGTCCAGGAGGCGGCCGAGGCGGGCGGTATCGCGGTCCGGGACGCCCGGACGTTCCGTGGGCTGGACAGCCACGTCCGCGTCGCCGTCCGGACACCCGCGGAGAACGACCGGCTACTGGAGGCGCTCGATGTTTGAGGTCGAGCACAGGGCGGGGGTCTGTCAGCTCGCATCACCGGGAGCCCAGTGGCTTGTCACCGGCCCGGACGGCGGGTACCGTCGGGCGGACGCGGCCTACAACGTCTCGGTCCCCAAAGGATTCGACCGGGAAGACCCCGCAGCTTACGCCGCCGAGCGCCGCCGCGGGGCCGGCTTCGAGGTCACCGGTCCCGGACTACTGACCGGCGTGGACATGCGCCACGCTCGTGGGGCGCGCGTCGACGGGGTCTGTGTGGTCGCCACCGCGGGGCTCTCGAACCCCGTCGCACTCGCCGGAAGCGAGGCAGCCGGCGGGGACGGAGACAGCGCTGGGCTGCCGGGCGCGGGGCCGGGAGCGGACCCGGGCGCGGGGCCTGGCACGGTCAACCTGCTCGTCGGGACCGACCGGGCGCTGGCCGACGGGACGCTCGCGACGCTGCTGGCGACGGTCGTAGAGACAAAGGCGGCCACGCTCCAGGCCGCGACCGGGTTCACGGGTACCACGACAGACGCGGTGGCGGTCGGCTGTGACCCCGCGGGTGACCCCGCCCCCTTCGCGGGAAGCGCCACCGCGGTGGGGCGGGCGACCCGGGCCTGCGTGCACCGGGCCGTCGAGGCGGCAGTCGAGGCGCGCGGGTCGGTCCCCGACACCGTGGCCGGCGCCGAACACGGCGCGGTGCCGGCAGCGGTGCCGGACGTGTTCCGCGTCTGACGAAAGTGTCTTTTAGCTACCGCAACGTGGGTTGGTATGGAACACGCAGTCGACCCCCAGCCGATCGCGCCCGCGGCCCCCGAGGAGTTCGGGTTAGTGCAGGCCTGGTGGGGGACAGGCAAGGGGAAGACGACCGCCGCGCTGGGGATGGGGATGCGGGCGGCCGGCCACGGCTACCGCGTCCACGTCCTCCAGTTCATGAAAGGTGGGGCGGGGACCGTCGAAGACATCCGCGGGGAGTACAACGCCATTGCGGCCCTGCCGGGGATGAGCTACGAGAACGCCGGCCACTACGGCTGGCACGGCCGCCTCGATGACTCCGACGACGAGGCACACCAGGCCCGCGCCGAGGCGGCGCTGACCCGGGCCCGGGACCTGCTGGAGGCCGCGACCCGCGCCGACCTCACCGAGCCGCTCGGGCTGGACGGGCCACCCGAGGACGGCGTCCACATGCTCGTCCTCGACGAGGTGCTGTACGCCGCCAACCGCGGGCTCATCGCCGAGGAGGAGGTCCAGGGGCTGGTCGACGGCAAGCCCGCGAACCTGGAACTGGTCCTGACGGGCGGCCACGAGCATCCCGAGTACGCCACGGACGTTGCGGACCTGGTGACGAACGTCGACAAGGAGGTCCACCCGATGGAAGCCGGCCAGGGTGCACGGAGGGGAACCGAGTACTGACCCCCGGATGGCCGAGACGTTGCTCGTCGCCGGTACCGCCAGCCACGTCGGCAAGTCCACGGTGGCGACGGGGCTGTGTCGCCTGCTCGCCGACCGCGGGGTGGACGTCGCGCCGTTCAAGGCCCAGAACATGTCCAACAACGCCCGTGCGGTGCCCCGGGCGGGTAGCGGCGACAGCGAGGGCGAGGGTGAGGTCGGCGTCTCCCAGTACGTCCAGGCCCGCGCGGCCCGCGTGGCGCCGACCACCGACCACAATCCCGTTCTCCTGAAGCCCACGGGTGAGGGACGCTCCCAGCTCGTCCTCGACGGCGAGGCGGTCGGCCACGCCGAGGCCGGCGCCTACTACGAGGCCCACTGGGAGCGAGCCCGCGAGGCTGCCCGCGCTGCCCACGCCCGGCTCGCGGACCGCCACGACGTCGTCGTCGCGGAGGGCGCCGGCTCCATCGCCGAGGTCAACCTCCAGCACCGTGACCTCGCGAACGTCGAGACTGCCCGCTTTGCCGACGCCGATATCCTGCTCGTGGCGGACATCGAGCGCGGCGGCGTCTTCGCGCACGTCTACGGCACGCTGGAGCTGATGGCTGCAGACCTCCGCGAGCGTGTGGTCGGCGTCCTCATCACGAAGTTCCGCGGGGACCGGTCGCTGCTCGCCGACGGCATCGAGGAGCTCGAAGAGCGCACCGGCGTCCCCGTGCTGGGCGTCCTCCCCTACGAGGACCCCGGGTTACCCGAGGAGGACAGCGTCGCGCTCCCGGCCGCGGGCGAGCGGGGGGTCCGGGGTACCGACGACGGCGTTCCCGAGGAGCAGGCGGTCACCGTCGCTGTCCCCCGTCTCCCCCGGATCTCGAATAGTACGGACTTCCGCCCGCTGGCCAGCGAACCTGGGGTCCGGGTCGCCTTCGTCCCCCTCGGTGACGAATTCGACGCGGCCGACGCGGTCGTCTTTCCGGGAACGAAACACACAGTCGCGGACCTGCGCGCGCTCCGGGAGGCGGGCACGGCCGAGCGAGTCAGGGCCGTCGACGGGCCGGTGGTTGGGCTCTGTGGCGGCTACCAGCTACTCGGCGAGCGGGTCGTCGACGCGGCCGTCGAATCCGGCACGGAGACGGCTGTCGAGGGGCTCGGGCTCCTGCCCGTCGAGACCCGCTTCGCGGCCGAGAAGCAAGTCCGGCGAGTCACTCGCGACCTCCAGCCGGTGGCGCCGCTCGCGGGCGCTACGGGCGAGGTCTCCGGGTACGAGATCCACCTGGGCCGAACGGAGCTGACCGGCGCCGCCGCCCGCCCGTTCGACGGGGAAGGGGCCGCGACCGACCGGGTGCTCGGCACCTACATGCACGACCTCTTCGCCAACAGCGCGGCCCGGAAGGGGTTTCTCGACCGCGTCTTCGCAGCCGCCGGGGTCGAGCAGCCGGTCACCGAACCGGGACCGGAGGGGCCGGACGCTGGCTCGCCTCACGACCACGCAGCGCGGCTGGTCGCCGACCACACAGACCTCGAAGCTGTCGTCGAGGCCGTCGGTGACCCGGTGTAGCAGTCCTCGGGCGTGAGACCGGGAGAAGTCTCTCGACTAGAACCCGTCGAGGACCTGCTCGGCGAGGTCGGAGTCCTCGAGGTCGAGCGCCAGCGAGACCCGGTCGGCGAGGTCGCCGTAGGTCTCGGTGAGGGCGTCGGCGAGTTCGTCCGGGTGTGCCTCGACGGCGAAGGCCTCCATCATCTCGTCGGTGACCAGGCCGGCCATCTCCTGCCACTTGCCCTCCTTTGAGAGTTCGTGGAGTTCGCGGCCGGTGTCGACCCAGCCGTGGTGGGCCATGACGTCCTTGTAGGTCGGGGTGCTGGCGTAGAAGGCCACACGCTGGCGGACTTCCTGGCGCTGGCGGTCGCGTTCGGCCTCGTCGTGGCCGGTGACCACGAACGGGCTGGCGGAGACGCTGACCTCGTCCAGCGACCGGCCGGCGTGGTCGGCGCCTTCCTGGAGGCGCGGCTCGACGACCTCCCGGGTGTAGGAGGGCGTGTTGAACGAGTGGAGTGCGATCCCGTCGCAGATCTCGCCGGCCATCCTGATGTTGTACTCGTTGACCGCAGCGATGTAGACCGGGATGTCGGGGTCGTCGATGGGGCCGGGGTTGAACGTGTCCGTCAACAGCGAGAAGTCGTAGAACTCCCCCTCGTAGTCGAGGCTCTCGCGGTTCTCCTGGAACGCCTCCCAGATGTGTCGCAGCGACTCGATGACTTCCCGGAGGCGGGGGCCGGGCGACTCCCACTCGAAGTCGACGCTGAACCGGCGGTCGTTGTGTGCGCGGACCTGCGTCCCCAGCCCGAGGATGAACCGACCGTCGCTGTAGGCCTGCAGGTCCCAGGCCTGCTGGGCCAGCACCATCGGGCTCCGTGTGAAAGCGGTGGCGATCCGGGTCCCGAAGTGGATGTCCTCGGTCCGGTCCGCGACCACAGGCAGGGGCGCGAAGGAGTCGTGTTCGGTCTCGGGGTTCCAGAGGCAGTCGAAGCCGGCCTCGTCGGCCCGCTCGGCGGTCTCGCCGACGCCGTTCGTCAGTCCGTTGATTCCGGCATCGACCTGTAAGTCAGTCATACGCTTGGCTGACGGAGACCAGCGGTAAAAATTCACGGGACCCGACACCTGGCACGACTATAGTTCCCATACAACATGTCTGGAGCGGAGGGGAGTCCACAGCAACCGGAACCAACAGGTAGCCCGGGGACGAGAGGCGAGACGATGAGAGACACCGGACGCGGCGGGCAGACGGCGTCGGCACGCCGGACGACCGCAGCCGGCAGGGAGGACGCATGGACATCCTGCTGACCAACGACGACGGGGTCGACGCCCCCGGTATCAGGGCGCTCGCAGACGCGCTGTCGGAACTGGGCGAGGTGACGGTCGTCGCCCCGGCGCGCAACCAGAGCGCGGTCGGCCGCGGCCTCTCCTACGGCCGGATGGGGCCCGACCAGGGCAACGAGGGCGACATCGACGTCGACGAGGCCGACGAGGAGCCCTTTACCGTCACCATCCCCTACGAGGAACACGACCTGGGCTACGCCATCCACGGGACGCCGTGTGACTGCGTGATCGTCGGGGCACGGACCTTCGAGCCGGACGTGGTGGTCTCGGGCTGTAACCCCGGCGCGAACCTGGGGGTCCACGTCCTCCCGCGGTCGGGCACCGCGAGCGCCGCGGAGGAGGCAGCCTGTCTGGGCGTGCCCGGCGTCGCAGTCTCGATGAACGGGCTCGGGCACGACCGGTCCGAGCTTGCGGTACCGGACTTCGAGCGGACCTGTCGGGTGGGCCGCCGGGTCGTCGCACGGGCGCTCGAGGGTGACGCCTTCGCGCACACCGACTACCTGAACGTCAACGTCCCCGGGCCGGACGAGGCCGTCACCGGCGTGGCGGTGACCCGGGCCACACCGCAGTACGATATGCACGCGGACCTGACCGACGGGAGCTTCCGGCTGCACAACCCGCTGTGGGCGGGGATGGCCGCTGGCGACATCCCCGACGGCCGGGGGACCGACCGGCGGGCGCTGCTGGAGGGACGGGTCAGCATCTCGCCGCTGTCGCTGCGGTCGGCCGACAGCGAGCAGTTCGACGAGTTGCAGTCGCTGTTCGAGGGTGTCGCGGACTGACCGACCGGCCCGCGCCCCAGAGACTGCCCGAGCGCGTCTGGACGAAGCCCGCCTCGAGCTTGTCCCGAGACGGTAGCGGTTGCGGCCCCGGCTGCAGCGGGCGGGAGCCGACGACACCCTAGACACCTAGGGCCCGGATTGACAACCGTACAGTCGAACAGTAGTGATGGCGGGACGGACGCCGGAAGGGGGGAAACACTCGAACCGTTCCGCCGAGGGGGGAAAGAGCGGCCGGCGGCACGCTCGTGTGTGGCGACACGCCCGCACGAGCTGTCCCGGCCACGCGGCCGGGAGGTGACTGGGGGGCCCACCCGCCGCGTAGTCGGAGAGGCACCGTGAAAACCGTCTCAGTTTTCGAAGAACGTCTCGACCAGCCGGTTCTCGGCCTTGCGGAGGTGCCCGTGCAGCGTCGGGGAAGCGATGTCGAGCGACCCCGCCACGTCCTCGGCGGTGGAGTCGCGGGGCCACTCGAAGTAGCCAGCCCGGTAGGCGGCCTCGAGCGCCTCGCGCTGGCGGTCGGTCAGGTCGGCCTCGTCGGGCAGCACCGGCTCCTCCCTCGGCTCGACCTCGCGTTTGGCCAGCAGTTCCGTCTCCGGGAACGCCTCCCTGAGCCGCTCGACGACCGCGCGGACGCTGGCCCCCGGCGACACTTCGGCGACGAGCCGGCAGCTCCCGTCGGCCGCGGTCGCCGTGCGGACGTTCGCGCCGAACTCGACCAGCGGGTGTGCGAGCGTGCCCTCGGTTGCCGTCACCTCCAGAGCGGTCCCGCCGTCAGTGGTCAGCGTGCGGGCGTCGACGACGCCGGAGTGGGAGGCGGCAGCCGCGGGGTCGGCGCCGTTGTCGGCGCTGAGGTAGGCGATGAGGTCGCCCTCGTCGGCGGGAACGAGCCCGTCGAGCGTCCACTCGGCGCCGGTCTCCTCGGTGAGCGCGACCAGCAGGGCGTCCCGGTCGGTCGACCGGAAGTCCAGTTCGACGTGTGTGTCGGCGACCAGCAGCCGGGTGCGCTCGATGGCGTTGAGCGCGTGGCCGACTGTCTCGCCGAGCTCGTCGAGGACTGCCAGCTCCCGCTCGCCGAAGCCGTCTCCGCGGTCGTTGTGCAACGCGAGCGCACCGTAGACCGTCCGGCCGTACACCACCGGAACGGTCGCCCAGTCCCCCCCGGCAACCTCGACGGGGTCGGCCGGGAGCCTCGAGGCGACGGCGTTGGGGTCGTCCCCGGTCGCGAGCGCCGGCGGGAACTCCCCGGGATCAGCCACCTCCTCGACCGTTCGGGCGCTGTCGTCGTCGGCGACCATCCGGACCGGGGCCCCGTCGCTCGCGGACGTGCTGAGCCAGACGGTGTCGTACAGCCCCGGCGTGGCCAGCGACTCCACGACCGCCCGCTCGAGTTCGTCGACGGTGGTGGCGCCGACCAGCGCCTGGTTCACCTCGCGGATGACGGTGTTGATGCGCTCGAGGCGCTGGAACCGGTCGCGCTGGGCGCGAAGCTCCTGTTCGCGGCGCTTGCGTTCGGTTACGTCGTACAGGAGGACGGTGTTGGCGACCTCGCGGCCCCGCCGGTCGGCGACCGGCGCGGTTTCCACCTCGTAGGTCCGCTCCCCGAGCGAGAGTTCGGCCAGCCGGTCGGTCGCCGCGAGGTCGATGTGTTCGTCTCCGACGAGCCGGTCGGCGGGTTCGCCGATGGCCTCGGTCGGCTCGCAGTCGAGGATGTCGCCGGCCGCCCGGTTCATGTACAGCACCTCCCGGTCGGTGTCGACGATGACGACCCCGTCCTCGAGCGCCGCCAGCGCTGCCTGCCGGCCGAGCTGTCGGGTCGCCGGCAGCAGGTCGAACAGCCGGTACCGGAACAGGGCGTTCCCGAAGGCAACGCCCGTCACCGCGAAGCCGTAGGGTGTCAGGTCGAGCCCGGGCAGCGGCGTCAGGCCGAACACCCTGGCGGCGTTGCCCGCAAGCGGCGCGAGGATCCCGACGACGATCAGCACGCTCTGGTCGAAGTAGAGATACTCCGAAACGGCGACCAGCCGCAACAGCAACACGAACCCGACGACGAGCAGCGAGTAGGCGTAGACGAAGTAGACCCAGAACCAAGGGCCGAACGTCTGGTCGAGCGTCACTACCCCGCCAGCGGCGACGTGGAACGGGTCGGTCCACAGCAGCCCGTGGGCGGGGTTGGTCCAGACGAGGACCACGGTGACCACCGGGACCACGAAATACAGCGGGAGCAGCCGCCGCGAGAGCGCCGAATCGTAGCCAGTGAAGTCGGCGATGAAGAGGAAAAACAGCAACGGGACCACCGAGATGGCGAACCACTGGACCCGTTCCCAGAACAGGTGGGTCCCCCAGGTCTGGGAGAGGGCGAACATCTCGGTGACCGCCCAGAATGTGACGCCCAGCATCGCCGCCGAGAGCGGGACCGCGCCCGGCTGCTCGCGGTGACGCCAGGCGTAGCCTGTCAGCCCGCCCGTCACGGCGGCGGCACCCGCGAGCAACAGCAGCTGAAACAGCCCCGAATCCACCATAGCACCCGGTGCCTCGTGTGTGCATAAATAACTACGTACAGTTTCGGGTGGTGAGTGTCGAAACGGAAACGACGGTGGATCCGCCGCCTGCGACCGGGGAGGTGCCAGTGCGGGACCAGGCCGAGGGTTTTTGTACGAAAGGCCGGACAGGTGCCAGCATGGTGGAGACGTTCGCCGTCGCCAGCGGAAAGGGGGGGACCGGTAAGACCACCACTACGCTCGCGCTCGGGATGGCGCTTGCCGAGGAGTACGACGTGACGGTCATCGACGCCGACACCGGGATGGCAAACGTCCTCTTCCACGCCGGGCTGGCGGACGTCGAGACGACGCTACACGAGGTGTTGGCCGGCGAGGCGCCCGTCGAGGACGCGACCTACGACCAGTTCGGGATGCGGGTGGTCCCCTGTGGGACGTCGCTGGCGGGCTTTCGCGAGAGCGACCCGGCTCGCCTCCGGGAGGCCGTCGCGGACCTCGCGGCCGACACGGACGTCATCCTGCTGGACGCGCCGGCCGCGCTCGGCAGCAAGCAAGGGGTGTTGCCGGTGGTGCTCGCGGACCGGGTCGTTGTGGTGCTCCAGCCAACCATCCCCTCGCTGTCGGACGGGCTCAAGGCCCAGGAGTACGCCCACACCTACGACACGGGGGTTGCAGGGTTACTGTTTAACCGTGTGACTGACGACGCCAACATCGAGGCGGTCAGTGGGAAGGCCGAGCAGTACTTTGCGGGGGAGACGCTGGCGGCGGTCCCGGAGCGGGAAGTCGTCCGGGCGGCGCGACGGGCCGGCAAGCCGCTGCTTGCACACGCACCGGAGTCGGAGCCGGCAGGGGCTTATCGGGAGGCGGCGACGGCGCTCGACGTGCACGAGCGCGATTCGGGGGCAATCGCCGACCGCTTCCGGAGTGCAGTCGTTCCCGACCAGCCATGAAACTCCCGCAGGGGCGACTCGTCCGCCAGCGGGTGGTTGCCGACCCGGGAACGCCGCTCGTGAACGCGCTCGACGCCGAACTCACGGGATACGCGCGCCTGGAGTCACAGGACGCGCTGTTGCTCGACGCCGAGGGCGTTGGCGTCCTCACCTTCGAGGTCGGCGTTCCGGTCGTCGCCTACCACACCGGCACCGGCACCGCGGGCTCGGCGGCCCTGGCGGATATCGCAGTCGCCGGCCCCTACCGGCTGGAGCTGTACGAGCTCGACGCGGAGGTGCTGGAGGAGGTCCACGCGGCCGAGGAGTTGCGGGTTGCACCGGACGCCCCGGCCGACCGGCTGGCCGGTGACCCCGCGCTGGCCGAGCGGACGCGCGGGGCCGCCCCGGACTGGCGGGTCGAAGACGCCGGCGAGACCCACGGCGCTGTCGTGGCCTTCCTCGAAGACGAGGAGAAAGTCGAGCGCATCCGCGAACGCGCCCGCGAGGAAGCGGAGCAACGGGCCGCCGAGTGGGACCTCTAACCCGTGACCTCGACCACTGCGCTTAGGCGACCGGAGCCCCTCACACAGGTATGTCGACACCGCCCGACCTGAGCGGACACACGGCACTGGTGACGGGGAGCGCGAAACGCGTCGGCCGGGAACTGTTGCTCGCAGTCGCCGCCTGCGGGGCGGACGTGGCGGTGCACTACCGCGAAAGTGCCGAGGCGGCCGCTGCCACAGCCGAGGAGGCCCGTGAAGAGGGTGTCGCGGCAACGACGGTCCAGGGTGACATCACCGACCCCGACGCGGTGGACGCGCTGTTCGACGCCGCCGAGGAGACGCTGGGAACTGTCGACGTCCTGGTCAACAACGTCGGTGACTTCGACGCCCGCCACTGGGAGTCCATCGAGTGGGAGTCCTGGCGCCGGGTCGTGGAGAGCACTTTCTACGGCACCGTGCTCTGCTCGCGGCGGGCGCTGGACGGGATGCGCGAGCAGGGGTGGGGACGGGTCGTCAATATCGGCTTCGCCGACTGTGACCGCCGGCACGCGCACCCGGTCAACTTCCCGTACTTCGTCGGCAAGACCGGAGTCCTGCTGTTCACCCGGATGCTGGCCGGGGACACACAGAACGACGGGATCACCGTCAACGCCGTCTCGCCGTTTGCTGTCGAGAACACCGTCTCCGACGTCTCCGACCTCCCACGGGGTCGGCCGGCGTCGTTCGCGGACCTGACTGCACCGATGTTGTTCTTCTGTTCGGAGGCTGCGGGCTACATCAGCGGTCAGAACGTCGCCGTCGACGGTGGCCGCCTGCCCGAGGTCTGAACCCCGGCGTCTCCTGCGCTCAGACCTCGACCGGGATCCACCACACCCGGCTGCGCCCGCCGACCTTCTTGCTCGTCAGGTCGGTCGCCTCCTGGAGTTCGTGGAGCTTGTTCAGCGCCG
Organism: uncultured Halobacteriales archaeon; assembly: GCA_964583735.1. Lineage (GTDB taxonomy): Archaea > Halobacteriota > Halobacteria > Halobacteriales > Haloarculaceae > Salinirussus. The sequence continues at coordinate 16,814 of CAZOWU010000006.1, forward strand.
TCCGCCGGGAACAGCCCAGTTGGTCCGCGACCTCACTCGCGGTGAGGGGCTCGGCGTAGTCCTCACGCTCCTCAAACGCCGCGGTGACCTCTGTGAGGCCGTATTTCGTGTCCCGTCCCTGTGACATATGCCGAGTGTCGCCCGCCAGGAACTTATCTCCTACGAGCGAACCGAGTGAGTGAGGACGACAGACCCGCGGCGGTCGGCGGCCGGACCGGTGACGCGGACGTCGATAGCCACCGCGAGGACGTGCGTTTCACCGGCTCGCTCCTGGACGACGACTCCGCGGTCGGCACGGCAGGGGCCGAACGCGCGGCCCGCTCCCCCTGGACAGCTGTCACTCGCCCACTCGCTCGCCAGGCTGGCGTTGTAGGTTACCGCGAGCGCCGTGTCGTCATCGAGCCGCGACCGGTTGAGCGTCGAGAGGGTGGAGCGGAGCCGGTCTCGTACCGTGTCGACTGCTCCCTCGCGGTCGGCCCAGCCGTAGCCGCTGGGGACCCCGTCGGCCGCGTCGACGAGCGCGCGGTCGAGCGTGTCGGTCGCGTCCCGGACCGGGTCGTCGTCGACTGGGACCGACGCCTGGTACCCGAGCTGGAGGTACGCGAGCGCCAGCGGGACGAGTGCAGCGGTCATGACGACGGCCGCGACTAGCACCAGCTGGGCGCGGTTCCGGCATCGGTCACGGTTCCCGTCGGCCAGTCGGGGACGAATCACGCGTACCACACCCTGACCGTGACGTCGCCGTTGCCCGTCGAGACGGTCGCCGTCCCCGTCCGTACGTCTGCGGGGAGCGGGAGCCCGACCGCCCCGTACTCGGTCTCGATGCGGTAGAGCACGTTCGCCGGGAGCAGGCGGTCGAGCCGCCGGTCGAGTGCTCCCTGCTCGCGCTCGAAGGCCTCGCGGGAGGCAGCGAGTTCGGCGAGACGAGTCTGGTCGGCGTGGCGGGGCCCCTCCGAAGAGAGTACCGTCGCGGCGTCCGAGGCGTACAGCTCGAGTTGGGTCTCGTCGGCCTGACTCGCAGGCGTTCCGAGGACGAACATGAAGGCGACACTCGAGAGCAACAGCACGCCAAGCACCGCCTCGATGGTCGTCAGCGGCGCCTGTCCTCTATCCATCGACAGTCACCTCGAGCTCGGCCGGTCGGGTTCGCTCGGCGAAGTAGACGAGCCTGACGCTCCCGCGGTCGAGGTCGCCGGTCGCCTCGAACCGGAGCGTGGTCGTCTCGTAAGGTGAGACGGCGACGTCGTAGGTCCCGTTGAGGCCGGCGGGCTCACGGAGGACGACCCGTCCGTTGGCCCGGACCTCGCTGACAGTGGTCCCAGCCGGTGGGGCGAGTGTCACCAGAAGCCGGTCGGTCCGGCGCGGGAGCGTGACACGCCGGGAGCCGGTGAATACGGGCGTCAGAGTGCTGCGCTGGCGCGTCTCGAGAAGGACGACCCGCCGGACCGTCCGGCCGTCGAGCGGGTCGCCCGCGGCCGCGAGCGTCCGCCCGTCGAGCCGGAGACGGACGGCGGCCTCGTCGGTCAGACCGTACGTCGAGCGCAGTGTCGCCGCGTCGAGCGTGGCCAGCCGGGACTCGTTGAGCACGTTCGGACGGGTCGTTAGGTGGGCACGGTCAGCGGTAAGTCGCTCGGAGAGGCCAACAGCGGCCTGCCGGTCGAGTGCCGCCCGGTCGGTCGAGCCCAGCGAGCCCTCCGCCGCCACGAGCCCGACGAACACCGCCGCCGTGAGCAACAGGAAGGCGACCCCGAGACCGGGCAGCGCGGTCTGTGCGCGCGTCGACATCAGTCGCCCTCCAGCCAGAGCGTGCGGTTGTCGGGCGGCCCGGTCACACGAACCACGAGTCGGTCGGTACTCTGCCAGTCACCGTCGGCGACGGTGACGTTCGCCGGCAGCGACAGCCGCGTCTCCCGGTCGAGGGCGTCCATGGGGTGGTCGAGGACGAGCCGGCCGCCCCGGAGTTCGAGCGCGTATCCCGCGTTCCGGATGGTGGCGGGCATCGCTACCGTAGTGCGGGTGTCGGCGCGGCGGTCCCCGTCAGGGATGGCCGATTCGACGTGTCCAGCGGCCGTCGCGAGCACCCGCTCGCCGAGTTCTCCGCCGGCCGCCGTCCGACCCGCCGGAACCGGCCCGTTCAGCAGAAGGGCGGTCATCCCGGCGACGTACAGCACCGCGATGCTAGCGGCGAGGGTCTTGCCGACGACCGGGGTGAGCCCGCGGTTATCCATTGCCCACCTCCAGTGCGAGGTCGTGGACGACGAGATACCCCTGCCGGCGACCCGGGTACCGGGCAACGACACTCGGCGTCCCGTCGCCGTCGAAGTCCTGCCGGGAGACCGTCGCGTTCGCCTCGCGGAAGTGCCGTGCCAGGGCGTCGGGCGTGGCCGTCTCGACCGCGACCGCGAACTCCCCGCGGCCGAGGTCGGCCCGGCGGTGGGTGACGTTCGTCTCGAGGGTCACTGCTGTTCCACCGGTCCCGCCGACACCGACCCCGTCGGTCCCGAGGCGCGGGACGCCGACGACGACCACGTCGTTCCGGGCGGAACTCGTCACCGACGGGGCTTCAGTGAGCCACGCGCCCCCGCCGCGGCCGCGGACGACCGCCCCCGCGGTGTAGGCGGCCCGGCGGTCATCGGACTCGAAGACGAGGGCGCCAGCGTCGACCGCATCGACGACCGAGCCGTTGCGAAACACGCGGACCGTCCGGTCGGCCGTCGAGAGCGTCCCCTCGGAGAAGCGGACGCGGCCGCTGTGGTAGCCGTGTGCCGTCTCGTCGAGCGCGGCGTCGAAGTCGCTGGCGACCTGGGTGGCGTCGGCGGCCGCCGCCTGGGAGTCCAGTACTGTCCCGACGCCGGCGGTCAGCGCGCCCAGCGCCGCGACGGTCAGCCCGAGCATGAGTGCGACGCCGACGACGTGTGACTGCCCACGGGCGGACACTCAGACCACCCCCAGCCCGGTGAAGATGACGTATGTCAACACGACCAGCGCACCGGAGTGCAACAGCGCCTCGTACCGGCCGCGGCTGGCCGTGCCGGCGAACCACCCGCAGGCGAGGACGGTCGCCTGCGCCACCAGGTAGAACCGCCAGCGGTCGCGGGCCGGGTCGACCGCGTTCGGGTCCAGTGCCATTCCCGTGTTCGTGTCGGCGACCGTCGACAGCTGTGCGAACCCATCGAGGACGGAGGCGTTGACCGCGACGACGATTCCAACCACGAGGAGGGCGGTCGTCCACCCGACCGCGACGTAAACCAGCAGCCGCGAGCGGAGCTCTTTCCGTTCGTGGTAGAGTCTCCCAATTTCTATCTCCAGGGTCTCGAAGACGTCTTCGGTGTCGCTGCCGGCCTCCAGGGCACCGACGACGAGGCCGACGGTCTGTGAGGCGAGTGGCGTGCCCACCCGCTCGACGAAGCGGTCGAGCGCACTCGCCCGCACGTCGCTGGCGTCTTCGGGACCGGTCGTGAGTCCGAGATTAAAGGCCAGGTCCTCGACGTCCGGCTGGAGCGCCCCGAGGTCGACCTCCCGTGCGACCCGCCGGACGGCCTCGGGGAACGGGCGACCCAGGCTGACGTGGCCCGAGACCGCGTGGACGAAATCGCGTATCTCGCGGTCCTTGGCGTCGTCCCGACGGGCCCGTCGGACGGCGACAGTCCCGACCGGCAACCCGTAGGCGGCGTAGGACAAGAGAACAACGTTGACTGGCGGTGCGCCCAGCCACCAGAGGGCGAGCCCGACGGCCGCGCCGACCGGGAGGAGCGTGACTGCCGCGCTCGCCGGATTCGAGGGCGTCGACGCGAGCATCGCCCCCATCGTCTCGGGTCGGCGGTGGGTCGGCACGGAGTGGTCGGTCGGGCGCAATGAGGCGACCGCGGCCGCGGCACCGGCCCCGACGACGAGGACGAACCCTACAGCGGCATACACCAGCAGCGCCCGGGTCGTGACGGTCCCGAACGGCGTCTGGACCGGGGCTGAGAGACCGGGCGCGAGCGCGCTGGCGACAGTGAGGATCAGGACGGTAAGCGCGGGGAAGATCAGGAGGACAACGAACAACTCGGCGAGCAACTCGAGGTAGCCGCTGGCGCGCTCGTGGACACGGGCCTGGCGCTGAGAGAGGAGGCGTCCCTCCATCTTGAGGTAGCTCTCGAGGGCGTCTGTCCCCTGTGCGGCGTGTTCGCGGAACTTCAGCAGGAACGGCGAGAGCAGGTCCCGGGAGGGGGTCTCGCGGGCGACCATCGAGAGCCCCTCGTCGAGACTGCCCGTGAGTGTCGCCTTGTTCAGCGCCGCACGGAACGAGCTGGCCGTCGCGCCGTAGGCGTTCTGGTCGGCCACCCGGGCGAGCATGTCCCGCTGGTCGCTGTCGCCGGAGGCCAGTACGCGGAGATACCGGACCGCGCCGGGGAGTGTGCGCTCGATTTCCTCGCGCCGGACGGCGGCCACCCGGCCCAGGTAGATGCCACCGCCCCTGACGACGAGCAACCGGGCCAGGGCGGCGAGCAGAACCGCGAGGGCGAGCGCGGGGTAGAGTCGCGGGACGGAGGGCAGCGAGAGCCGGTTCAGTACCGGCAGCCCGCTTCCCAGGAATGAAAACACCCCGCTGACGACTGTCGAGGGGACCAGCACGGCACCAGCGAAGGTTCCGAGCGCGGTGAGGAGTGCGAGTACCCACGCCAGCCCGTAGACCCTGGCGATGTAGACGTCGAAGCTAGTCGAAAGCCCGGCCGAGCGGTAGCGGCGCCGGTCGCGGTCGTGGCTCTCGCTGTCGGCGTGCCGGGAGAACAAGGCGTAGAGCCCCTGGTCTACCCGGCCCAGCGAGCGCTCACTCATTGTCCCGCCGGCGGAGCCGCTCGACGGTCGCAGCTTCCTCAGTTCGGAGGTCTGCCAGCAGGTCGAACAGCTCCCCGAAGTCGTCGATCCCCTGGCGGACGAAGTACTCGACATACCGGTGTTTCCGGCGGAACTCCTCCTCGACGGCCGTCACGGGTCGGTCGGTGAGGTCCGCGACCCGGTGGAGCGTCCGCAACTCCATCGCGCGCTCCTCGTCGCCCAGGTCGGGATGGTCGTAGGCAAACGAGAACTCGCCAGTCTCTGCGCGCTCGGCGACGGTGTTCCAGTAGACTGCTGTACCGTTCTTGCGGACCGAGCCACAGCCGGTCTCTCGGTCGAGGTCGCGGAACTCCCCCTCGGTCAGGAGTTCGACCACCTGCCCGATGTACCGCTCGCCGTCAACGTGGCGCGGGAAGACGACCAGGTCGAGCTCCCGCAACAGGTACGGCGGCAGCCCCTGTTCGATGACGCGGTTGACCAGCGACTCGATATCCTCGGCGTGAGTTGTCCCGATCAGGCCGTGACCAGTGT